>JAWXBP010000223.1 GCA_034440135.1 Planctomycetia bacterium | reverse complement strand
GAATAATTTGGGGCGATCACGTTCGACGTGTGCAAACGCTGGCCGCGGCTGACTATCGCGGTTAGCCCCAGCACGGCTTGATTAGAAATCCACTGCGGCCGACTAAGCCGCCGCCTTCGGGCGTCGCCGCCAGGCGCGGCAGAGCCCAAGGCCGCCGCTCGCGATCAGCGACAGCGCGATGGCGCCCGGTTCGGGCACTTGAACGAACCCGCCGGTCAGACGCAGTGTGCGCGTGGCGTGGCCAACGACGAAACTCAGATCCAGGGTTTGAACCGGGCCCCCGCTGGGTCTGCCGCCAAAGAAGAGCGTGTCCGGATAATTGCTGCCGGGGGTGAAAAAGAATTCCGGCAGTTGCCCCGGATCGATCTCGAGCGTTTCATCGAACGCTTCGGTCACAGGCCCGCTCGAAGACGTTTCGAACCCCTGGTATTGACCTACGAATCGCAGCAAGATTGGCTCGAGCGCGGCCGCCTCGGGATTCGCTCCCCAAGTGTCGCCGCCTTGGAAGCCCAGCGGCGCAGGATCGACGTTGGCATAACTCGGCGCGTTGAGCCATTCCACGCGCTCCAGAGTGATGGTTTCGTCAAAGAGGAGATTCACCGGCTTATCGGGAAAATCGGTGGGATTGATCGTGATCTCGTTGAATGCCGACATCGAGCGGTCAAATGTTTGGCCGCCGTCCGCGTAATCCAGAGTTTCCAGCGCGAACGTGTCGGGCACATCGTCCAACACGGATTCCAGTTGGGATGGCACGACGATAGAGGCGCCTAAGCTTGGCCCGCCAATGATTCCCACCGAAACATTGAATTTGCCGACCCAGTTGCGGTTCAATTGAATCTCGTCCGCGGCAGCTCGATTGCCCCACGCCAATAAGCCCACGATGGTCCATGTCCAGATGTTTACTCGAGTCATCGCCGCCACCTTTCCGCCGAAAAAAGGCCTCAATTTAGGAAGTCCGCGCCGCCCTCTCGGGGCGCGCGCACCGTCACACTATCCTAAATAGCGGACCTGGGCGATCAGATTGATCGCGAAAAAACGCACAACCCGCATAGAATATCGGCCAAAAGCCGAAATCGGGTGCTCTAAGCAACAGAAAAAGTGGACAGGGCCGGGATCGAACCGGCGACACCTGAATTTTCAGTCCAGTGCTCTACCGACTGAGCTACCTGTCCGTGCCGTGACGACCGGCGCGAGGCCAATCGAACGGCGAACCGAAAATGGTAAGTTCCCATTCGCGGGTTGTCAACGTACCGGGACACCGAAACTGGGCCTGGGTTCGCGGGACAACCCTTTGTCGGACAACAACTTCCGGCGTCGCCGTTTGCTTGACATCCCGGTTGGCGGTCATTAGGATCGAAGATTGGGAACAGGGCGGCAAGGATCCTTCCCGTGAACGGCGTTGTTCCCCTGTCGATCCAGTGGCGACGGGGACTTGTCCACATGCGCTGGTCTGCGTGCCTGTCGGCACTTGTCTTAGCTTGTTTCGCGCTCCCGGCGCGCGGCGCACTCACTCCGGAAAGTCCCGAAGTGAAGGCCGCGGTTGCCAAGGCCGTGGCGTTTCTCGCTACCGACGGCGCCAACGATCCCCGCATTGGCGCGCAGGCGATGGCCGGCTTAGCGCTCCTCAAAAGCGAAGCGCCACACGATCATCCGCGGATCCTCCAAGCGGTCCAGTCGATCCGTCAGGGGCTCAACGACGACTCGCTGCGCACGGACATGTACAGTCTCGCGATGGCGATCATCTTCTTGGTGAACGCGGACCGCGACCGGTACGAGTACGACATCGAAAAGCTCTTAAAGCTGCAGGGGGAAACGCAGAAACCGAACGGCGCCTGGGGGTATCATAACGCGTTCTTCGGGGATACCTCGATGACGCAGTATGCCGTGCTTAGCATGTGGGAAGCCACAGAAGCCGGCTTCGACATTCCGATGGACCGTTGGGAACAAGTCGCCAATTGGTTACTGCGAACGCAGGATCCCAGCGGGGCGTTCGGCTATCAGGCGATCGACCCGGGAAACTTCACGCAGGTGTTGCAGCCCGAGACGCGGTTGAGCATGTGTTCCGCGGGATCGGGATCGCTTTATATCTGCTCGGATCGCTTCGGGCTGGTGAATCTCGGACCACGCGACAAAAGAAAACCGGAAGATTCGTTGCCGGACGCGCTCAAGCCGGTCGGCAAGCGGCGTCAGCGGCCGGACCGCAAAGGTACGCGAAATGTCGACAGCCGACGCATGGAGCGCGCTCGCGACGCCGCCGACGAGCACATGGATCGAAACTTCGCCATCGAAGTGGACAAGTATCCACACTACTATCTCTATACGATGGAGCGGTATCAGAGCTTCCGCGAAGCGGCCTCCGGTCGCATTGCACAGGATTCCGAATGGTACGACGCCGGCGTGAGGTATTTGCTCGCTAAGCAAGGTACGAGGGGCGAGTGGGACAATCAGTGCGGTGTCATGTCCGATACTGCTTTCTCCGTGCTCTTCATGGTGCGTTCGACCCGCAAGGCCATCACGAGGGCCCGTTATTATGGTGGCGGCACGCTGGTCGGGGGGCGCGGCTTGCCGCACGGCGAAGGGAGTGCATTGTTGCGTCAAGGACGCATCAAACGGCAAGCGACCGCTGGCCCGGCGGACGAATTGTTTGCCGCGATGGACGACCCGGACAATGAGCTTTATTTCCGCGCGATTGAGGACTTGGAGGAGCTTTCGTTCGAGGCCGACATCGAGGATCTCGACTCGATGGCAGCGCAATTGAAAAGGCTCGTCTCCGACGGACCCGTCGAAGCCCGTGTGGCTGCAGTGCGCGGCTTGGCGCGGACGCGGAATCTCGATCACGCACCGACGCTGATCTTTGCGCTGGACGATCCCGACGCCGAGGTCTTTCGCGAGGCCGCGGCGGGACTGCGATTGATGAGTCGCCGTCTGAAAGCGCCGGCGCCCCCGGCGGCGCCGAGCGAGAAAGAACGACAGGATGAAATCCGGATTTGGCAAGATTGGTATCGTTCGATTCGCCCCGGTGCGACGTTCGATGCCCTTTCTCTTCCCTAACGCATGAATTGACTGCATGGCATCGTCGCCTTTCGCTCCGCGAAAGGGCGCTCTTTCGCGGAGCGAAAGGCGACAATGGTTGTCTCGCCTACTATTTTAAGAACCAACAAGTTGGCCACGATCGCACCTCCAGCCTTGCCCGGTCCCACGCTGCCGCCCGATGCGGCGCCATCGGCGCAACTGCGCGTCTCGGCGTACGATCAGGCCTCGAGCTTGCTGTTGGCCATGTTGGTGCTGGTCGGGTCCGTCGCGGCGGCGCTGCTTCCCGTCTGGTTCGCGATGCGCGGCGCGGAGCCCGCGCCGCCGGTCGCCGTCACGATGGTCGAGCTGAACCCCGGCGAAGGGGGCGGGCACGCATTGGGCGAAGGTTCCGAGGGGATGCTGATCGAGGGGCCGGAATCGGACGAGTTCCCCACATTGGGCGAGGTGGTCGAGGAATCGCTGCTCTCGACGCTCGACAATATCAGCCGCACCACGTCGCTTTACAGCGCCCGGCTGGATGAGCCATATCTTGGCGAAGACGCTCCGGTGTTACGGGGGCGCTCGCGCGGCACGGGAGATCGCGTGGCGCAGGGCTCGGGGTCCGGCGAGCCTGGTCTGCCCCGGCCGCAGCGCTGGGAAGTGGAATACGGCGACAGCATCACGTTGCAGGAATACTCGGCGATTCTCGACTTTTTCAAGATTGAGTTGGCGGCGATCGGCCAGTCGAATACGATCGAGTTAGCCTCGAAATTCGGCCAGCAAAAGCCGTCGGTGCGGACTTTGATCGCCAGCGCCAACGAAACGCGGTTGTATTTTTCCTGGCGGCGGGGAAGTAGTCGCGAGGCCGCTGATCGCGAGCTGCTGGTCAAGGCGGGCGTGCAAACCGAGAACCGCGTGCTGGTACAGTTTATTCCGGACGCCGTAGAACAGACGCTGGTTAAGCTGGAGAAACAATATGCCGGACGCGATCCGAAGGACACGCGCCGCACGCGCTTCGGCGTGCAAAAAGCTGAACAAGGATTTGAGTTTCATGTGCTGAGTCAACAACCGGTCAAATAGCAACGCCGGCGGGGAGTCGAATCCCTTCACCTCTTGCCCCACGCGAATTCATGCAAGCCACCGAACTGGCGAAACTGCTTGGCGACGCCTGCTACGTCTTTTTGGCGGCCAACTTCCTGTGGGGCTTGTATTGCGTGATCATGGTCATGCGGCGGCTCAAGCTGTTGTCGTTTCGAAACGAGCTAGAGCAAAGCGAATTCTTGAATGAGTTCCAGCAAGCCCTGCGTTCCCCGCAGCCAGCGGCCGCCGACGAGTTGTGCGCCGACAACCCGCGGGCTTTGGCGCAACTTGGCCGTGTGGCATTCGCGAATCGCAAGCTCAGCACCGAACACCTGCGACAATTGCTCGGCGAACTGGTGCAGCGCGACGTACTCGGCGACCTGGAATATCGCATCAGTTGGGTCGCCACGGTCATCAAGAGCGGCCCGTTGCTCGGGTTGTTCGGCACCGTACTCGGCATGATGGCGGCCTTCGGGCGCATCGGCACCGGCGAGAAGGTGCAACCGTCGCAAATTGCCGATGAGATTTCCATCGCGCTCATTTGCACGGCGATGGGTTTGGCCACTGCCATTCCGTTCAGCTACTGCCTGGCCAGCTTGAACATTCGCCTGCGCCGTTTGCAGGATTCTTTGGGTTCCGGGCTATTGCGGCTGTTGGACTACTTCCGAACGGGAGGCGTCTAACCGCGCGAAACACGATGCTGCACGAACGCCACGAGTTTTACGAGCACAGCCAGCTCGATGCGCTGTTGAAACGCAAGCCCTTGCACGACGACGCGCATTTCGACATCACAGCGATGATTGACCTCGTGTTCATGATGAACATCTTTTTCCTGGTGACTACGATCGGCGCCTCGTTGGTGGAAATCGACTTGCCGAGGGCCCAGCACGCCGTGGCCGTCGACGGCGACTTGGCCGTGTTCGTCACCGTGATGCCGCACGCCGATGGCGACGCCGTGAGCGTTTACCTCGCCGACGGCGTCCAAGGCGAAGCGATCACTGATGCGCTCGTGCAGGAAGATCGCATCCGCGCCGCTGTAGCGTTGGGGCGTAGCGAGGGAAAAACGGCCGTCGTGTTCAAGGCCGAGAAAGACGTACGGCTCCGGGAGATGGCCCGGCTCACGTCGGCGGCGGTCGCGGAAGGCATGCAGCTGAATCTCGCCGTGGTGGAGAAGGAATAAGCCATGGCGATTCGATTCCCCTGTCCTACGTGCGGCAAATCTTTGCGGGCCGACGCCACCGAGGCCGGCCGCCGCGGCCTATGCAAACGCTGCGGGTCGACGTTTACCGTGCCCAGTGCGACGCTGCATGTCAAAGGTCAGGAACAAACGTCGCTCACGTCGCTGATCAAGCCGCGGCCGATTCACGTCGAAGACCTAATCGACATGACCGCCATGGTTGACGTGGTGTTCTTTCTGCTGATCTTCTTTCTGGTGACCTCGATCCAGTCGTTGCAGTCGTCGATTGAGCTACCGTCTCCGGAAGCGAGCAAGAGCGCGCAGGGCGAGCTGCGCAACCTCTCGGACTACGAAAGCAACGCCGACTACGTCGTCGTCCGCATCGAGCCGGACGACCGGATGCTGGTCGACGATCAGGAAGTGTACAGCGAACAGGAGCTCCGCTCGAAACTCCGCGAAGCCCGCGCCAGCGATCACCCGCCGAGCGGCTTGTTAGTCGTCGGCCACGCCGACGCCAGCCACGGCGCGGCCGTAAAGGCCTTCGACGCCGCCGCGGACGTCGGATTGAAGAACGTGAGATTAAGCGTGGAAGACGACCTTTAGGAATGACGAAGGTCGAAATCCGAATGACGAATCAAATCCGAATGTCGAAGCTCGAATGTGGAATGATGGGTACTTGGCCATTAGTCGTTCAAAGATGCATTTCGACTTCGACATTCGACATTTAAGCATTCGGATTTGATTCGTCATTCGGATTTAGAAATTAGACATTCATCACTACCGCTACTGACCATTAGTTCCCTTCCGTACTCCTGATGGCTGACATCGAAGACATTCTGCTGGCGCTTGAAAAAAGCAACCTGGTGCCGTCGGCATTTGTGGCTCGGTTGCGCATGGAAGTCACGAAGTCGCCGCCGCCGCATGATCCGAAACTACTAATCAAGTTCCTCGTCGACAAAGGCCACATCACCCCCGCGCAGGGCGAGCGATTGCTCCTCGCGCCGAAGTCGGTGCTGCCGCCCAAGTCCGCGCAGGATGAGTACATCAATCTCGACGACGACTTGGGCCTGGCGCCTTTGGATGAACCTCTCGCGCGATCGCAAACGGCTGGGCCGCCTCCGGTCCCCGCGCCGAAAGCGGGCGGCTCCAGCATGTTGATCAAGAAGTATGCGCCCGAGCCAGCTCGCCCAGTTCCAGTGCCGGTCGAACAGATCTACGAATTGGAGGAAGTGGTCGAAGATCAGGAGTTGACCGAGTCCGACGTCGTTACTGAGCAGCTCGACGTGACCTCGGACGAAGACGAGATGCTGGTCAACAAGCGGGCGCGGCGTCGCAGCGTGTGGGATTCGCCGCTGTTGGTGCTGGGCGGCGGCGGGCTGGCGCTGTTGCTGATCGTCGTCGGCGCGCTGCTTTGGTCGATCTTCCGTGCGTCCGGCGAGGATGCGTTCCGCGTGGCGGAAAGCGATTACAAGAACGGCGCCTACACGCAGGCGATCGAAAAGATCGACGCATACCTGGCGGACTATTCCAACCACAAGGATGTTTCGAACGCCCGCGTGATGCGCGGCTTGTCCCAGATTCGTCAGCATGTGGAAGGCTCGCGCGACTTGACCGCCGCGCTCGATACCGCGCGGACCACGTTGAACGAGATCTCCAGTGAAGAGGCCTTCCCGCAGTTCCGCGCGGAATTGGCCGGGCTGTTGCCGGACATCGCCGCGGGGCTCGCAGCGCGCGCAGCGCAATCGCCGGACAAGGATTTGATCACGCAAAGCAACGAGGCGCTCTCGCTGGTCAAGCAATATGTTCCGGCGGCGATTCGCAACGAAGAGCGTTTGAGCGCGGTGGCTGATTCGCTCGACGTCACGCGCCGCACGCTGGCGCGCGAAGCACGCTTGGCGGCGACGATCACCGCCATCAATCAGGTCGCGAGAAAGCTGGCGTCCACGGCGGCGGAGGAATTGCCTACCCAACTGGAGATTGCTTACGACGCGCGCCAGGAATTGTTGAAGGAGTATCCGAAGCTCGTGGACGAGGACCGACTCGCCGCGGCGATGAAATCGGTTTCGCAAGCGGAGATCGGCGCGGTGCAGCCATTCGAGCTGTCCCGTGACGCCACGACGGACGAACCGACGTCGCCGGTGCGCTCCACGCTGACATTGGTGACGCGCACCAGCGCCGGCGCAGTGGGAAGCGATCCGCCGTCGGTGATGTTTGCCGCGACGCCCGGCAGCCTGACTGCTTTGAACGCACAGACCGGCGAGCCGCTCTGGCGCCGCGCGATGGGCCGAGGAACGTATCTCGCGCCGATGTTGTTGGCCGGCGTAAATGCCGGCGATGCGCTCATTGCGGACTCCGAGCGACGCGAGTTGTCGCGAATTGAAATCGCCACCGGCAAGTTGCGTTGGCGACAATCCTGGGAGGAGACCTTTTCCGCCGCGCCGGCGTTGTTCGGCAATGAGGTCTTGCTGGCCTCGCATTCCGGCAAGCTCTATCGCATCGAGTTGCAGTCGGGCCGCATTGCCGGCGGCTGGCAGTTGCCGCAATCGCTCGATACTGCGCCGGCCATCGACGCGCGCAAGAAGCTGGTCTACCAATTGGGCTCGCATTCCAATCTGTACGTGTTGTCGCCGGAAGCGCCAGTGTGCCGCGAAGTGCTGTATCTAGGCCACGAGACCGGCGCCATTCTCGTCGCGCCGACGGCCGTGAGCCGCTATTTGATTGTCAGCGAGAACATCGGGCTCAAAGACAGCCAGTTACGAGTTGTGCTTGTCGACGAGGCCGGCTTGCAACTTACGGCGCAACAAACGGAACCGCTCGGAGGACACGTCGATACGCCGCTCGTCGTCGAAGGCCGCGTGTTGCACGCCGTGACCGATCGCGGCGGCATTTTTTCGTTCGAGATCGCCGCGCCAGGACAGGGTAAGCCACTTTCGCCGCTCGCGCAACGGGCCGCCACGTTGCTCGAGCCGCTCACGCATTTTTCGCTGGTGAAAGACGGCCGGGTGTGGGTGGCGGGCGAGGATCTGTCGCGCTACGGCATTCAATCGACCAGCGCCAAGCTGGCGCCTGACGGCGTGACTTTGCAGAACTCGGTGTTCCTGCAGCCGCTGCAACTGACTGGCGATTCGTTGCTCTTGCTCCGTCGTCCCCGATCGGGTTGGGGGGCGATAGCGATGGCGGTGCGTACCTCGCGGCGCGAGACGATTTGGGAAACCAAGCTGGCGATGCCAAGCCTGGGAGGCGTAACGCAATCGACCGACGGGCAGACGATGATCCTCCTCGACGCGTCCGGCGGCGTTTTTCGCATCGCGGCGGCCGAGATCGGCCGCGGCGGCATCGCGAGCGCCGCGTCCACGGTCGCGACGTGGCCGGAAGCGATTGATCCCGCCGCGCTGCAAACACCTCCCTTGCAACTCGACGACGGCTCACAGATCTGGGCAGTGGAACCGAACGCCGAGCGCCTGCTGCAACTCGCGCCGGATGGTACGTCGCGCTGGATCGTCTTGCCGGAACCATTGACCTCCTCGCCGGATCGCTTTCGTGAAGGCCTTGCGCTGACCGGCCAGGAAGGCCGTGTTTATGTCATCGATCCGGCGCGTGAAGGCAACCTGTTGGAGCCGTACCAGCCGCGCGCGGCGGCGGACCAGTCGTTCCGGCGCTTTGGTCCAACAACGGTCGACGAGAATCATCTCCTCACCGCCGACGAGGAAGGAAAGCTATCGTTGCTCGTCGTGAAGGACGATCCCAAGCCGAATCTGGAAATCGAGCGCGATGTCACGCTCACGGAACCGTTGGCGGGCGCGCCCATCGTGCTGGGCAACATGGCGTTCGCGATCAACGCGCGCGACGCCGTGGCGGCCTTCGAACTGCCCACTCTGGAGCAGGTCCAAACCTGGTCGCTCAATGGTCGACCGCTCTGGGGCCCGCGCCGCGTCGGCGAGTGCGTGATGCTGGTGACGCCGGCCAACGAGCTCTGGTGTTGGAACGCCGCGGGCGAGCAGACTTGGAAGCTTCCGCTGGCTCACGGACCCTTGGCCGGAGCGCCGCTCACACGGCCGGACGGGTACGTACTCGTGACCCGCAGCGGCGCGATCGTACACGTCGGCGCCGACGGCGCGGAGTTGGCGCATGTGGAGACGGGGCTCTCGCTGCAAGGCGCAGCGTTAGTAATTGGTCAGCACGTCGTGGCGCCGGATAGCGACGGCGCCTTGCATTTGATTCCCTTGCCATAGTGTGGATTTCGGGCGGCGCCCATTCTAAGACGATCAAGCCATGTACGCGAACCGTAGTTCATTTAATTTTCGCTGGAGTTGGCTGCTGCCGTTGCTACTCGCGGTGGCGGGGATCGACGGCGCGCGCATTCATGCCCAGGAAACCGCGCCGTCGCGGCGCTTTGAGCGCGAGCGCTACGATCTGCTCAAGTTGAAGGATACGAACAAGCCGCTCCGCATTCTGTTGTTGCCCCCTGCGGAGCGACGCGGCGGCGACATCAGTCAGCGCACCGGCGTGCTCACCATTCGGCTGACGGATGCGCCCGATTCACCGTACGAAGTCGCTTGGGCCAGCATCGAGCACATCGATTTGTTCGAAAGCCAGGTCTTGGCCGAAGCCGAGCCGCTCATCGAGGCCAATAAGTTCGACGAAGCGTACGAGTATTTCGTCTTCCTGCAGCAGGAGTATCCCGACACGCCGGGCCTTGCCGCCGCCTGGGAGCGGATGCTGTGGCGCGAGGCCGGCTCGTGGCGCAAAGCCGGTGAGCATGAACAATGCTACACGATGTTGTTGGAATTGTTCGCCCGCAATCCGGCCTTCGATCGCCTGGAAACAGCGCTGATCGAGACGACGCAATCGCTGCTCGAAGGAGCGATTGAGCGGCAGGATTTCGCCGTTGCGCGGAGGTACGCCAAGGTATTGCGCGAACATTTTCCCGAAAGCGCGAATGCGGCCGCGGCGGAGCAGCGATTGCAAACTCTAGCGGCGCAGGCGGTCGCCGCCGCGCGCGATCGCATTGCGGCGAACGCGATGTCGGCGGCGTATGACCAGGCGGAATTGTCGCTCCGCATCTGGCCAGATGAAGCCGACGCGAAAGCAGTGCTGGTGGAACTGTCCCAGCTCTACCCGCGCGTGGTGGTGGCCACGACGGCGCCGGCGCTCGAGCATGTCGCCGGCGGGTTCGCGGATCAGGGCGCTTACCGGCGCAAGCAGCTTACCGGCCTGCGACTCGTGGAACTGCGCGGCTATGGCGCGGACGGCGCCGAATACGCATCGGACGTGGCCGAGATCGAGCAGGCCGAACTGGGCCGCAAATTGGTCATCACGCTGCGCCCAGGCGTACGCTGGTCGGCCGACGGAGCGGAACTGACCGGCGTCGAAGTCGCGCGGGCGTTGCTGGCCTGCGCACGGCGCGCAAATCCGGATTATCGGCCCGAAGTTGCGGAGTTACTCGCCGCCGTCAGCGTGCATGACGTCTATCGCGTTGAGTGCGACTTGACACGACCGTTCGCGAAGCCGCTGGCGCTCTTGGAAGTCGAGTTGACACCCGGCTATGGCGAACGCGGCGCGCTTGGTGCTTACTTGCCCGAGCCAGCGGACGGCGCGCGCCGGCGCTTTACGTTCAACGCGCCAACGCCGCCGGCGAAGGGCGTGCCGCGCGAGATACTGGAACTGCCGTTTCCGGATGGACGCCAGGCGCTCGAAGCCTTGCGCGGCGGCGAGGTCACGGCGGTGGATCGCGTCACCCCCTGGGAATTGGCGGCGGTCCAACGCGACGAGACCTTGCGCGTCGAAACTTACGCGACTCCGATTTTGCATGTGCTGGTCCCGAATCGCGATCGGCCGCTGATGAGCGATCGCAACTTTCGCCGCGCGCTCGTCTACGCGATCGATCGACAATCGATGCTGCAGAAGTTGATCTGGCGCGGCGCAGTTCCGCCGGGCAACCGTGTCATCAGCGGTCCGTTTCCGGCGCCGGCCTCGACAGATGATCCGCGCGGGTACGCTCACAACAATCAAGTCGAAGTCCGGCCGTATGATCCCCGCCTGGCCATGACGCTCATCGGCGTCGCGCGTTTGGCGGCCACGCCGCGTGCCAAGAGCCTCCAAGAGGCCGAGGAGGAGGCGTTAAAACAGGTGCCATTGCGGATGGCGATTCCCGCTAGCGACGTGCCGCGCCTGGTCGCCAAGTCGCTCGCGCGGCAATGGAAGTCGCTCGGCATCGACTTGGAACTGGTCGAATACGATTCGGACGTCACTGCGGAAGCCTTCGCCGTTTGCGATCTGGTATATCGCGAGCTGATGGTACGGGAACCTGTCGCCGAAGCTCGCCGTTTGCTCGGTTCGGACGGCGCGCTCGGCAGCTCGAACGCGTATCTCGATCTCACGTTACTGAAATTGCTAGAGGCCGACAGTTCCGTGGCCAGCCGCGACCGGCTGCGGGAGTTGCATCGACTGGTCGCCGAAGACGCGACGCTCCTGCCGCTGTGGCAACTCGTCGATCATTGCGCCTATCATCGTTCGTTGGAGGGAGTCGGGTCGCAGCCGATCTCGCTTTATCAGCACGTTCGCGACTGGCGCGTCAGTCCTCGCCTGCCGACGGGGACGCCATGAATCACGCGAGATGTTTTCTTGTCGGCGCAGTTCTGGCGCTCCTGGTGACGAACAAGGCGCAGGGGCAAGACGCTTGGGAGCATACGCCGTACAACATTCAGGTATATCTGGCGCTCAACGGCTCGACGTCTGACGCGGCAGTTCAAGAAATTGCCGATCATCTCAGCGACCGCGCGGAAACAGTTGTCGGTGGTGGTTGGAAACTGCACGTGGAAGTTGCGCCTCCCGTTTTGAAGCAAGCGCTAGCAAGCGGTTCGGGAAACTTGAAGCCCGAACACGTGCCATTGCCGGAAACGGAGCCGGATAAGGTCGTGGTGCTGGCGATCGACGACGGGGCAATTCCTGCGATCGAAGCGCGCGAGTTCGACTGCCGTGCGCGACAGTTCGGACCCATTCAGCGGCGCGCCGTGGCTCAGCCATGGCGATTGCGCCGTGAAGCGTTCCTCGCGCTTACTGCTGCCTTCACGCCCTTGGCTCGCGTCGAGCCGTTGGAAGACAAGCAGGTCCGCTTGCAGCTGCGCGCCGCGGAATTCGAGCCGCGCGATCCCGCCTGGCCTTGGGCCGCGCCGGGCGATTTGTTTCGCTGTGTGTTGCGAATGAGCGAGCGCTCGGGCGCGGCGCGCACCGCGGAAGAGATCGCCTGGACGTTGCTCGAAGCAGAATCGGTCGACGCGCGCGGCGTGATGTGCCATTTGGAAACTGGTGTGCGCGGCGCGCTCTCGTCGCGCCGCGGGCGATTCGAGCTCTTCGCGCTTGGCATTCGTCCCAGCTCGGAGTCAACGCGATTGGAAATCCGCTCGCGCACGCCCGATGCGCGGCCGTTGGCCGGATATGACATCTACTCGACCGACCGCGCAGGCACGCAAGTCGAGCGGATCGGGCGGACCGATCGCACAGGCGCCGTGATCGTTCCCGCGGGCGAACGCCGTTATCGCATTCTGCTGATTCGCGACGGCCAGGAACTACTCGCGCGGCTGCCGATGGCGCCGGGCCAATCGCCGGTGCTCACCGCGAGAATCCCGGACGATCGGCAGCGACTCGAGGTCGAAGCATTCGTGGTCGGCATGCAGGAATCGGTCGTCGATCTCGTCGCGCGGCGCGCCGTCTTGCTAGCACGGGCTGAATCGCGGCTGGATGCAAAGGATCTAGCCGAGGCCGAAAAGCTGATCGAGCAACTCCGCCGAATGGAAACGCGCGAACAACTCCAGCAGCGAATCGCCACGGAGCGCCGCCGCTTCACTTCGGAAGACCCTTCGGTGCAGCGAAAGATCGACCGGCTGTTCGACGACACGGCCAAACTGCTAGGTCGGTACCTGAATCCCGCCGACGTCGAAATGCTGCAGCGCCGTGTCCGCGACGCCCGATCCGCCGCTGCTTCGACGAAGTAGCGAACTCGACTGCACTTCTGACACTAGACCGTAGCGCCAGCGAGGGAGAATTGACGACGGGGATAGTCATATCGAATTCGCCAAGTGGCCCTTCTTGCCAATCAGTCGGATCGGCGTTTCCGTCAACCTATCACCGACGCCAACACCCCCTCGCTGGCACTCCGGGCTAGTGTCGAATTCGCCCTCGCGTGCTAGATTATTCTGGGCGGCGCGAACCCCGCCGCCCGGCTGCGTGACCCTCCCTTGAATCGCCCCATCCTAGCGCGAGCGCCCTGATGTCGCTGAAGATTTTCATCAACGGTCAATTGTTCGATAAAGACGACGCCAAGATCAGCGTCTACGACCACGGGCTGCTCTACGGGGACGGCGTTTTCGAGGGCCTGCGCAGCTACAGCGGCCGGGTCTTCCGCATGGAGCAGCATCTCCGCCGCCTGTGGGATTCCGCCAAGGCGATCTGGCTGGAAATCCCCATGAGCCGCGAGGCGATGGCCGCCGCGATCAACGAGACATTGCGGGCCAACAAGCTGACCGACGCTTACATCCGCCTGATCGTCACGCGTGGCGCCGGCTCCCTGGGACTCGACCCGAATCGCACCAGCCACCCGCAGGTGATCATCATCACCGACAAGATTCAGCTCTACCCCGAGGAGCTGTACGAAAAGGGCCTGGAGATCGTCACGGTCAACACGCAGCGCAATCACCCGGCGGCGCTCAGCCCGCGGATCAAGTCGCTTAACTACTTGAATAATATCCTGGCCAAGATCGAAGGCCTGCAGGCCGGCTGCATCGAGGCCTTGATGTTGAACCACAAAGGCGAAGTCGCCGAATGCACCGGCGACAATATCTTCCTGGTCCGCGACGGCGTGCTCTCCACGCCGCCGAAAGAAGCCGGCATCCTGGAAGGCGTGACGCGTGAAGCCGTCATGGAGCTCGCCACGCAGGCCGGTATCCAGGTCCGCGAGATTCCGCTCACCAAGCACGATGTCTACATCGCTGACGAATGTTTTCTCACCGGCACCGCGGCGGAAGTGATTCCTGTCGTGAAGGTAGACAGCCGCGTGATCGGGGCCGGCACGCCCGGCAAAATGACCCGCGACTTGAAGCAGCGGTTCCACCGGTTGGCGCGCGAATAGCGTCGCACCGCGATCGTGTTGCTACAGCCCCAAGCCATCCCAAGGCGGCGTCCACAGCGGCAACGCTGGGAAGAGCGCGGCGGCGAGTTCCAACGCCGCGCCAGATGACGCCCGGATGCGGCCCGCGGCGTGTGCGCCGCGGAGATCGAGATGCCCGAGCGCCAGGCGGGTGAAATCGGTGCGATTCATCGAGAGCCCGCGGCGCTTGGCCGAGCCGGCGCCTTCTTGCACTTTTACCGTGCGACGCGTACCGCTCAATTGGTAACGCGTATCTTCGACCGCGAGCGTCAAATCCCACGGGGCCGTTTGGCCGACAGCCCGCGCGCGTTCGTGGAGCGAATCGCGCAGGGAATGGAGAAACTTCGCCGGTGCGAGCAACTTGACCATCGTCACCGCGCCTTGCCAGTACTCCTGATACTGCCGCAGGCCGCCGGCGCGGTGGAAGATCGCATTCAGCGAATGCATGGGCGGGGCGTGGACCGTGACGACCTGGCGATCCAGTTCGATCGTCTCCGCCGCCGCGCGGGCGAGCAATTGCTCCGCCGCGGCGGTTTGGCCGGGCAGCGTGAGCAATTCCAGCACGCAGTCCTCGCGAATCACGGCGTACCCGACGATCGGCGATTGTTCTGCGTCCGACTCGTCGCGTTGCAATTCGCAACGATCGCGCCCGGAGATCGCGACGTAGATGCGATCGAACTGCTGCCGGCTGATGAGCCAGCGCCAATAGGCTTCGGTTCGCTCCAGCGGGCCGTGGACGCCGTCGAGCGCTGTCCGATAGATCCGCATCAACGCCGGCAATTCGATTTGCCGCCACGGTCGCGTGGTGATCTTCGCATGCCCATCGGAACGCCACGCCGCTTCCGGCAAGGCGGCCAGCACCTGTTGCGCCGCCATTTGCCAGGTGTTGGAGCGTCCACAAACCGCATAGTTGAAACGGCGGAAGAAATGCGGAATTTGCGTGGAAAGCACCGCCAGTTCGGACCCATCTTCGCGAATGCGGCGCTCGGCGGTTTCCATCAGCGCGCTGGCCACGCCGAGTTTGCGCGAACATGGGGCCGTGGCCACGCGCCGCAATTCGGAGCAAGGAATGCGGCGCTCGCCCCAGCGCTGGACGCGATGCGCGAGCGTGGCGTGCCCGAGAATTTGCGTTCCGCGTTTGACGAGCAGCCGATCGCGCGGCTCGTAGAACGGATCTTCCAGCGAAGCCACGAAGGCGTCGCGCTGGACGCCGTGAAACGCCTCGCCGAGGAAGCATTGCACGGCAGGGTGATCGGCCGCGCGCCCTTCGACAATCACGGGCGACTCGGGCAGGTGTTCGAGCTTGCCCCAGACGAATGGTGCGAGTGGCAACGTCGCCGCAGGCTCTAGGCCACCAGCGGTGGGTCGATCGCACTCCTCAAGATCGAGGAGTTTCGCCTTTGTTTTACCGGCCGCCATCGTGCGGTCGGCCATTCCTAACGTCGAGGAAACGGCGCACATCAGCGTGAATCCCTCCACACAAGAGCTGGTCGCTCCATCTTGCGCCCATAACCTAAACCTTATGGAACGGAATTTCCAGCAGAAATTTCCGCAAAGTTTCCTCCTTGTAGAGGGGGAAGCCGTATTCGCGCCACCGCGCGACCAACTCCGTACGACGCCGCAGCCCTTCACGCTCTCCTTCGGACTCCATCTGCGCTCGGCGTTCGCCAAGATACGGCTGCAATTGTTCGTTGGCCTGGCGAATCGCTCGGCAGCGCTCTCGAGCGTTCTCGCGCGTCTGTTTCGTGGCGATCCAACGCCGCTTTAATTCCAGGGCTTCGCGCGCTTCTGACGGCAATGTGTCCGTTCCAAGAAAGCGTTCGGGGTGATAGGTCAAATCCCGCATCGCCGCACGACCAGGGAGCGTGGTCGTCGCCCGATCACCGCCTTGAAGCGGCAGGTACAGTGTCGCGGTCGCCACTAGATAGGACGGCGGAGAAATTCCCCACGCCCTCCACATCCAGCGGTCGGTGACCTGATCGTAAAGCCCCCCGCCAATGCCATGTACGAACAGATCGGCGAACAGCAGCCGTGCATACAAAGTCGTCGCCAAAGCTCGCGTGCGAAGCTTCACGCCTTGCCGCGCAAGCGCGCCGAGGGCCTCGGCGGTTCGCGTGTCGTCCGGAGTGCGCGGCGCTGGCAGATTCGCCGACCACCGGGCGCGGTCGGTGAGTTGAAGTTCGTCCCCCTGATGACGCACGAACAATCGTTGGCGTCGCGGTACATCAGCGCGCCAGACGCGATACGGCGCTTCGCACCAATCGGCGTTCAATTCCAACAGAGGCGCTGGGTGGTTGCGGCTGCGAATTCGATAGACGCGGCGATACGCCAGAATCGCTTCGTTGTAATGACTGCGCAATCGACAGCCATCAGATAGGATCATCGCGGTGAGACGTCGCGTGGCCGGCAGTTCGAGGACATCGCTCCAAGGGATCTCCCAGGTAGCGAGCCCCCAGTCGCGTTCCAGGCGATGCCGGCTTTCGGCCAAAGCGCTGCCAAGATTGCCCGTCGCGCGGCCGCGCTCTACCGCCTGCGGCCAGAATTTTTCCAGCAACGTCTCCCGCGCGACGCCCGACATTGCCGCCTGCGCACTGCGGCCGAACGATTCGAACAATTCGCGATCAACGATTCGCCGCTCCTCGAACGGCATTTCCTCGGTCGTTTCGTCGAAGGGGAGCGTCTCCCAGTACGGTGCGTCGGCGCCGCCGGACGGCACGCGCAGACTGGGCGTCTTCAACGTGTCGGTGTTGATGACCAGGTTGATCGCCGCGCCACCGAGCGCGCGGGCCATGGCCGAGATCAGAAAGTTCTTACACCACACGCCGGGATGAAACATGCCGGGCTGATGGCCGGCGATGATCAGCGGACCATCGAGCGGTTGATCGGCGGGATCGAGATAGGTCTCGCTGTGGGCCCGCGCCGCTGCGAGTAATTCCTGACGCGCGTCGCGCGCCAGCGCTCCCCACGGCATCGTGCGTTGGGGCCATTGTTCTCGCAACGCCTGATTTGCTGCGACCAAGCCGGCCGCGTCCGCGAGCGGCGGATCGGCCAGAAATGCGCGGTCGGCGCGCGGGGCGCGCCAGCGCCGGCCAAACGAAGGCTCGTCGGCCGCGGCCATCAATCACTCGCTCCGGTACAGAGTACGCCTGCGCAGTCGTACGCGTCTTCCAGCGCCGCCACGCTCCGGTCGAGCACGAGGTGATAGTACTGCACGCGCGTCGCCGCGTCGTCGAGCGCGCCGCCGAACGAGCGTTTCTCCTCCAAGTAAATCCGCGGCACCGGCAGCTCCTTCACTTTCAATCCTGCTGCCGCCGCGCGAACCCAAAGCTCCAGCGGCATCGCGTAGCCCGCTTCAGTTAGTTTGAGCTTCGCCAAGCCTTCGGCGCGGTAGGCTTTGAAACCGCAAAACGAGTCGGTGAGTTGGTAACCGAGCCGCCGGTTCAGTTCCTGGGTGACTTGCATGTTGATCCGTCGCCGATCCTCGGGCGCGGCGTTGTCCCCCTCGAAATCTTGCAGATATCGGCTGCCCGACACGATATCCACGTCGGTGCAGGCGGCGACGAATTCCGGGATCCGCTGCGGCTCGTGCTGCCCGTCGCAGTCGATGGTGACCAGCACGTCGTAACCCTCGCGAATCGCGGAGTCGAACGCCGTAATGAGCGCGGCGCCGTAACCACGATTCTTCGCGTGCGTTACTACTTGGATGCCTGGCTCCGTCGCAAGTAACGCGGCGGTCCCGTCGGTCGAACCGTCGTTCACCACCAGGATGTTCGGCGCGTAACGCCGGACTTCGGCCAGCACGGCCTGGACGTGCGATTCCTCGTTAAAGACGGGGAGCGCGGTCAGGAATCGAGTCGACATCGGAACACCTCGCTCTCGTCCGAGGAGAATCAGGGCGGGACCGGCCAAAGCGAACCACAGCCGGCAACGACCCATTCTAGACGCCCGGGGGCCAGGGGAAAGTGTCCCTTCGGGGTAGACCTGCGCTTCCGGCCCTACGGCGGAGATTGCCGCTGGCTCAGCAAATAGGCCAGTAAATGATAGAACTCCGTCTCGGGAATCAATTCCGCGACGTTGGCCGGCATTGGGGAAAGGCCGACCTGGGCGCGCTCTTCGATGTCTTCGACATCGATGCGTTGCTCCTTGCCCTGGCTGTCGACGAAGATGAGTACTTGCCCTTCTTCGCGCAGCACGAGTCCGGTCAGTGGTTGCCCAGCCGTGGTGTTGATAATGGTGGCGCGGAAGGCCTGGTCGACGTTGCGATTCGGATCGAGCGTGTCTTCGAGCAATCGTTCCGCGCCACGCAACCCGACGCCCGCCAGGTCCGGCCCGACCTTGTTCCCCTGGTCCTCCAACCGATGGCACGCGGCGCAATGCTTGGTGAACAACTGCTTGCCGAGCGCCGCATCGTGCGGTTGCTGATCGAACGCCGCCAGCCGCGCCGCGATCAGTTGGTTCACGCGCTCGTCCCGCGCGGGAATGTTTTCGGTCAGCTTGCTCAAGCGCGCCGCAAAATCCGGCAAATTATGATTACGCAACTGGCTCTCGATCACCGGCTCCTGCAGCAACGTCGCCGAGGCCTTGCCGGCCGCGATGTTCATCAACAGCAACTTAGAACCTTCCGGGCTCAGCACGAGCGCCAAGGCCATCGCTTTCGACAGTCGCTCCGGCGCCGATGCCAACGAAGTCGCCAGCAACTCGCGTCCCGCGACGTCGTTGGCCGCAGCGATGGCCAGCGCGGCGCGCTCCCGCACGGTGATCGGTTCGTCGCTATTCGTGAGTAATCGCTTAGCCAACTCAAGCGTCTTTCCGGCGTCGATCGCGGCGCAGGCATCCAAGGCCGCGGCGCGTAACGCCGGTTCCAGTGCCGCGTCGCCGCAGACATGGCTCAACGCTTCATGCACGGATGCGGAACGCAGCTCGCGCGCCAGTTCGACGCCTTGCGCGGCCGTGTCAGGCTGGCTCAACAGGGTTCGCGTCAACCGCGCGCCCCAGGACTGGAATGCTTCCGGCACATCATGCCCACGCTCGGAACAAGCGCGAAAGGTCGCGGCGATTGCCCCGCGCTGCGAATCGGTGGACGATACCTCCAACTCGGCGATCAACCGCAGTGCCGCGTCCAGTCGTTCGTCCGCTGCATAGCGCACTAACTGGTGCAGGTAATCGGCGTGCGTGCCACCGTGTAGTTGTCCAGCGGCATACTGTTGCGCACACCATTGCAGCAGGTAGTCGGCAGCGCCGGCCGTTGGCGTTCCCAAACTGAGCTCTGCAAACCGTGCGGCAGCTTCCGGGTCCTGCGCTAACGAGGCCGCGAGGACGTACATGCCCGGCGCCAGCAGGTGATCGCGCAGCGCCATGCGCACAACGTGGATCAAATGCGTGTCCTGCGAATCCGCGAGTTTCCAAGCCGCCAGGAGCGGTTTCAGGTTCGCCTTGGCGGGATGCCGCCCCAGGGCATCGGCCGCGGCGCGTTGCACAAAGGCGTCGTCGTCTTCCAGGCCGCCGCGGGCAAGCATGGCCATGTCCTGGCTAGCCCATTCCGGCCGCTCGGCCAACAGCTTCATCACATGCACGCGCACCTCGCGCGCGGTGTCATTGGCCAGCAAACCCAACAATTCCGCCTCGCAACCCTGCGGCGCACTCCGCTCGATGACCCACATCGCATGCACGCGCTGCTCCGCGGGTGCATTGCCGCGGCTCAACAATTCGAACTGCCACAGCGCATCCTCGTCGAGCTTGCGACTCACCAATTGCTCCGTCGCTTGACAGCGCACCCAAAGATTCGGATCAGCTAGCAGAGCGACCAGTTCATCGTTCGATGCGCGTGGCAAGTCTGGCACGGAGCGCGGCACCGGCGATTGTCCGTCCGTTCCTTTGTAGACGACGCGCCAAATCCGTCCGCGAAATCGGTCGCGGCGCGGATGCGTCAGCGGCACTTCGTAGTGGCCGATAATGCAGTTGTAGAAATCGGCAATGTAGAGCGCCCCGTCGGGGCCGACTTGCACGTCCACCGGACGGAACCAAGGATCGTCGCAAGAGATAAAATCCGGCTGCTCGATCGCCTGGTACGTCGAGCCATGCTGTTCCAAGTGATCGTGATTCACGCGCCCGGTGACCGGATTGCCGATGAACAGCGTATCGCGGTACTTCGGCGGAAAATGATCGGCCGCGTAATAGGAGATGCCGGCGATGCCCGTCGAGCCATGATCGTGATTGATCATCGTCGGACCGTATCCAAGCCCGTCGTGCGGCTTGCCGAAGCTCGGATAGTACGCCCCGCGCAGCAGCATATACGCCGGCAGCGAGTGGCAATCCGAGGAATACAAATTGCCGAGCGGATCGAACGCGAGGCCGAAGGGATTCACCTGGCCGTGGGTCCATTGCTCGATCCGCGAGCCATCCGCGCGAATCCGGAACGTGTTGCCGGAGTTCATCGTGATCGAGTTGCCGTTCAGGTCGGTCAGCGTGGAGGTATTGGCATACCCGTGACAGCAATAAATCCAGCCATCGATCCAGGGGCGAAACGAACTGCCCATACCGTGTGTGTCTCGGTAGCCAAACTCGCGATATAGCTCCTGCGTTTCGTCCGCCTTGCCGTCGCCGTCGCGGTCGACCGCGCGGCGAATCGACGGGATGCTGTAGTACATCACCGCATCCGGCAGGGCCGTGACGCCAATCGGAATATTGAGCTGGTCCGCGAATCGTGTGAAGCGATCCGCCCGGCCGTCGCCGTTGGTGTCTTCCAGGATCTCGACCGCATCGCGATGCGGCTGATCCTTGCCGGCGGGATAGGGATATTCCAGCGAATGCGTGACCAACATCCGCCCAGCGGCGTCCCAAGCCAAATTGATCGGCTTGAAGATCTCCGGTTCCGCGGCCACCAATTGAATCTCAAAGCCCGGCGGCAAATGAAATTTGGCCAGTTGCTCTGCCGCCGACAACGCCTCGGTCGGCGCGACAAGATCCTGAGCCGCCAACGGCTCGACCATCAACCCCACCAGAACCAATGCCACCAAGCAACGCATATTCAGCTCCAACCCCGAACCAATTCACACTTCCACCATCAACACTGTTGTGGCACGGTCTCCCGACCGTGTCACGGCGGGCCTGGCAATGTCCGGTCTTGGAGACCTTCGGTCGGACCGGCGGCACGGTCGGGAGACCGTGCCACAACTCCAACCCTCCGTGCTCTCTGTGGTGAATATCCGGAGAAACCCGCGCCAAGCCGCGCGGGTTCCAGCATAGGTGCCCCGTTTTCCGCTTTCAAGCAACTTCCCCGCCGGGCTATAATCCGCCGCGCAACGAATCTCGACACGGATTGAGCGAACCAGCATGATTGTCGTCACCGGCGGAGCAGGTTTTATCGGCAGCGCGCTCGTCTGGAAGCTGAATCAACTCGGCCGCACGGATTTGCTCGTCGTCGACGAATTGGGGTGCGACGAGAAGTGGCAAAATATCTCCGCGCTGCGATTCGCCGACTATCTGCACAAAGACGAATTTCTTCGTCGCGTCGAAGAGGATCGCTGGGAAACACGGCCGGAGGCCATCGTCCACCTGGGCGCGTGCTCCAGCACGACGGAGCGGGACGCCGATTTCCTGATGCGGAACAACTATCGCTACACGCGCACGTTGGCCGAGTGGTGCCTGGCGCGCGACGTCCGCTTCATCTACGCCAGCAGCGCCGCCACCTATGGCGACGGCGACCGTGGTTACTCGGACGACGATCGCGCGACGCCGACTCTGTTGCCGCTCAACAAATACGGTTACTCCAAACAACTCTTCGATCTTTGGGCGCTACGCAACGGCGCGTTCGACAAGATCGTCGGCCTCAAGTTCTTCAATGTCTTCGGGCCGAACGAGTACCTCAAAGCGGACATGGCGAGTGTCGTCTTCAAAGCGTTCCACCAGATTCGCGCGCAAGGCGTCGTGCGGTTATTCAAGTCCGAGCGGCCCGACTATCCCGACGGCGGCCAGCAGCGCGATTTCATCTATGTGAAAAGCTGCGTCGACGCCATCGCCTGGCTGATCGAACATCGCCAAGTCGGCGGCCTGTTCAATCTCGGCGCCGGCGTCGCCCGCACTTGGAACGACCTGGTTCGGGCGGTTTTCGCCGCGATGGAGCTTCCCGCGCGGATCGAGTACATCGACCTGCCCGAGGCGCTCCGCGGCCGCTATCAGTATTTCACCCAAGCAGAAATGGGCAAACTCCGCGCAACGGGCTGCCCGGTCGATTTCCCCAGCCTGGAAGACTCGGTGCGCGACTATGTCCGCGAACATCTGCAGCGGCCGCGGCCGTATTTGAATGCACTTGGTTAACAGCCAATCCCAGAATCTGAATTAAGCGTGAGTGGCTGGGGACGAGCGTACTCGCTCGCCTCCAGCGTGTAGCGCCTGGGGCGAATGAGTACATTCGACCCCAGCCACCCCATTAGGTTCTGGGATTGGCTCTAAAGTGGCAAGCTGCGCAAGCTTTCGCGGCTGCGCCGAATGCTCTCGGGCTGGCGATTCTCGCGGTCCGATGATCGATATTGCCCGTTGCCGACTCTCACGGCGGCCGCTGAGTCATCGGACTGTTCCCGAATGCGCACCACGTTTGCCACACTGCCGTTGTTCGCCCTGGTTGCTATCGCGCCGGCGATTTGCGTCGCTGCGCAGCCGGAGCGCGACGCAACGGTGGCGAATCTCCGTGTTGTTCAAAACGCCGCACGGGCGCAGCGGCCGGCCATGACGTTGGCAGAGCTAGAAGACTTCGCGATGTCGAATCACCCTGGCCTCGGGCGTGCGACGGCGCAGCTCAGGGCGGCTCGGGGCGATTGGCTTCAATCCGGCCTGCCGCCAAACCCGGTCGTGGGCTATTCCGGTAATCAGATGGGCGATCTCGGCACGGCCGGCCAGCAAGGCGGATACGTCGAACAGGAGTTTGTCACCGGTGGCAAGCTGCGCTTGAATCGCGCCGCCGCCGCGGCCGAGGTCCGCACCCGCGACCAGCAATTGCGCGGGATGCAAATGCGCGTCGTCAACGACGTGCGGCTGCGCTTCTACGACGTGCTGGTCGCGCAGCAGTCCCGTGACTTGGCGGGAAGATTGCAATTCGTTGCCGAAGAAGGTGCTCGCACGGCCGAGGCGTTGCGCAAGGCCGAGGAAGGCAACCGCATCGACTTGCTGCAAGCGCAGATTGAAGTTCAAAACGCGCAGATCACCGCGATCAATGCCGGAAATCGTTACCTTTCCGCCTGGCGACAACTGGCGGCAGTGGTCGGAATGCCGTATCTGGCGCCCCAACCGCTGGCCGGCAGCTTGCAGGGCGCCATCCCGACGCTCGACTTCAATTCCATGGTCGATCGCCTCTACGCGGAAAGCCCGGAACGGGCCGCCTCGCTCGCTCAGGTCGTCCGCGCGCGTTGGACGCTGCAGCGAGAACTCGCGGAACCGACGCCGAATATCAACGTGCAGACGTTGATTCAGCAAAACCAGGTGACGGACGAAGCGAACATCAGCGTGCAGGCGACGTTTCCGCTGCCGCTCTGGAATCGCAATCAAGGAGGCGTCCGCCGCGCTCAGGCCGACGTGGCCGCCGCGCAGACCAACGTCAGCCGCGTCGAGTTGGATCTGCAACAACGCCTAGCCGCCGCCTTCGAGCGCTACAGCAACGCGCGGCAGCAAGTGGATCGCTACGAGAAGTCCATCCTGCCGGCCGCCGAGGAATCACTGCGGCTCGTCACCGCGGGCTGGCAACAGGGCGAGTTCGATTACCTCACCCGCCTCACGTCGCAGCGCACATTTTTCCAGGTCAATCTGGCCTACCTCACCGCGCTCGGCGATCTTCGCGCGAGCGTCATCGAAATCGAAGGACTGCTGCTGACGGACAGTTTGAAGGAATGACGAATGTCGAAACTCAAATGACTGAAGCGCGCCATCGCGATCCTTCGTCATTTGGGCATTCGGATTTGATTCGACATTCGAATTTAGAAATTCGTCATTTCCCCCTACCTTCTCTCCAGCAACTCCGCGATATGCAGCACCTCGATCGGCTTGCCGAGTCTCCGTAGTCGCCCCCCGATGTTCATCAGGCAGCCGGCGTCCGTGGAGACGACCACGTCGGCGCTGGTTGCGGTGATGCATTCGACTTTGCCGTCGACCATGGCCGTGGAGATGTCCGGATAGCGCACGGCGAAGGAGCCGCCGAAGCCGCAGCATTGATCGGCGCGCTCAATCGGTACGAAGGTCACGCCAGCCACGTGGCGAATCAACCGCTCGACCTCGTCCGTCATGCCCAACCCGCGCAGGTGGCAGGCGTAGTGATACGTCACGCGACCTTCGTATCGCGCGCCGACGTCGACGACGCCCAGCCGGTTTACCAGAAACTCGCTCAGCTCATAGGTCTTCTCGGCCAGCCGCTGCGCGCGCGCATGCCACTCCGGCTCGGCTTCGAGCAAGTGCGGGTATTCCACCCTGACCATCGCCGCGCACGATCCGGACGGCGCGACCACGACCTCGGCGTGTTCAAATACCTCGATGGTGAACTTTGCTTGCTCCCGGGCGTAGTCGCTGAACCCACTGTTGTAGAACGGTTGCCCGCAACAGGTTTGCCGCTCGGGAAAGCTGACCTCATGTCCCAGCCGGCGCAACAGCCGCACTGTCGCCTGCCCAGCCTCGGGCCGCAGCACGTCTCCCAGGCAGGTAATCATGAGCGCGATTTTCACGTCAGGAATTCTACACCAACCCGAATCACCAGTGAGGGGGAGATTACACTGCTTTTGCGCTGAGCTTTGCGCTGAGACCGACGTCTACTCCTCTTCGTTAGCGCTTCGGGTTGGTATGCCACGCCCACACGTCGCGAATCGTTTGCTCGATGGGCACTTCTGGCTGCCAGGCGGTCACTTGTTGTATCTTGCCAATAGCGGCGATCGCGTCGAAGCGTTCGCCGGGCGTCTTTTCTTCAACTTCGACCGCTCGTCCGGCGAGTTGGATAAGCTGGCCAAGAATATCTCCCGTGCGCCGCGGAACGCCGCTTCCCACGTTGTAGATCTCGCCCCTTCGACCATGTTCCACTAATAGTCGGTAGGCCCGCACCACGTCGCGGACGTCGCTCAGGTCGATCCAGGTATCGCGATTGCGCACCGTAATTTTGTCTGCCCCGCTGGCAAGCTGCGCCGACCATTCCGGCAGCATCATACGTCCGCCTTGTCGCGGCCCGGTATGTTGAAACGCCCGGGCGACGATGGCATCCACGTGGCCGGCGCGGACGACTTCGAGCGCGATTCGCTCCGCCAACAACTTGGTTGTTCCATACGCGTTCTTTGGCCGCGGCGGATCATCCTCGCTGGCTCGCGCGTCGCGCGAACTGGGCTGAGCATAGACATGGCTGGTGCTGACGACGAGCACGCGAATCGATCGCGCCGCCGCCCATTCCAACACGCGCCGCGTGCCGTCGACGTTCGCCGCGATCGCTCGGGGCGTCGGCTCCGCGCCGCCGCATTCGCTCGGCACGCTGATCGCCGCCAGGTGATAAACGCAGTCGGGGGCGAAGTCGCGAGCCGCCTGATTCAGGCTTTGCAACATTTCGTCCGACGATAGATCGCCTTGCACGAGGCGCACGTGGCGAACCAGTTCATCCGGCGTCCGTTCTGGCCAACGGCCTGACGTTGATAGCCCCATCACTTCGTCGCCGGTCGCGAGCAAATGCTCCGCGAGGTGTCCGCCGACGAAACCCGTGATTCCTGTAATGAATGCTTTCACGGGCAAAACCGCTTCACCGCGGAGGCGCTGAGACGCAGAGGTAAGAGGGAGAGTGGTGGGGCAGCGAAGCTAAATGGCAATTGGTCGCGGCAGGGCCGATTCCCAGCTTTAAGTTCTCGTCGTTTCTTTTTCCAAATCCGCCTCGACCATCATCCGCACGAGTTCCTCGAAGGTCACTGTCGGCTCCCAATTGAGCTCTTGTTTGGCGAGGCCGGCGTCGCCGCGCAGATGGTCGACTTCCGCCGGTCGCAGCAGACTCGGCTTGGTCTCGACATGCTTGCGCCAGTCGAGTCCCACGTGGCCGAAGGCCAGTTCGACCAGCGACTGCACCGAATGTTTGCGGCCGGTGGCGATCACATAATCCTTGGGCTCGGGCTGTTGCAGCATCAGCCACATCGCGCGGACAAAATCGCCGGCGAAGCCCCAGTCGCGCTGCGCTGCGAGATTGCCGAGCGTCAACCTCTGCGCCTGGCCGAGCTTGATCCGCGCCGCGGCGTTGGTGACTTTGCGCGTGACGAATTCCAGTCCGCGCCGTGGCGATTCGTGATTGAACAGGATGCCCGAACAGGCGAACATCCCGTAGCTTTCGCGGTAATTGACCGTAATCCAATGCGCGTACAGCTTGGCGACGCCGTACGGGCTGCGCGGATAGAACGGCGTCGGCTCGCTTTGCGGTTCCTCGGCCACGCGGCCGAACATCTCGCTGGAACTGGCCTGATAAAAGCGGACGCCCTCGGCGCCGACGGTGCGAATCGCCTCGAGCATCCGCGCCGCGCCCAAGGCGTCGACGTCGCCGGTGAGCAGGGGCTGCTCCCAGCTCGCCGGGACGAAACTTTGCGCCGCGAGGTTATAGACTTCGGTGGGCTGGACGGATTCCAGAACTCGCACCAGCGACATCTGATCGAGCAAATCGCCTGGGTGCAGCGTGATGCGCTCCTGCAAGTGCGCGATGCGCTCCAAGTTTGGCGTACTCGCGCGCCGCACCACGCCATGCACGGCGTAGCCCTGTTCCAGCAGCAACTCGGCCAAATACGAGCCGTCCTGCCCCGTGATGCCAGTAATGAGCGCGGTTTTGGTCATTGTTGAACAGCACGATACTTGGAGCCGGAAGCGTCGCTTTGTTGTGGCACGGTCTCCCGACCTTGCCACGGCAGGTCCAGCGACGTCCGGAATTGGAGACCTTCGGTCGGCCCGGTGGCACGGTCGGGAGACCGTGCCACAACTGGTTCACTCCGGTCGCTGACGCTCCCGGCTCTATTTTAGGCAGATGGCGGCCGCACTAGCTTGCTTCTTCCGTCGTGCTTTCATCGCGTGGAACGCGGACCACGCCGGCCACGGTGTCTTCCTCGTCGAGCGCCATGATCCGTACGCCTTGCGTATTGCGGCCGATGATGCTGATCTCGTTCACCGCCATGCGTTGGAGCTTGCCGCGAGCGGTGATCATCAGCAGTTCGTCTTCGTCGTTCACGCTCACCACGCTCACCACGGGGCCGTTGCGCTTCGTGGCCTTGATGTCGCGCAGGCCCTTGCCGCCGCGCCCCTGCGTGCGATAGCGCTGGCCCGACGTATTCCCTTCCGCGGCTTCGTCTGGTTCTTCGGCGGGGGCTGGCTCGACGGCGGTTACTTCCTCGCCGGCGTCTTCATCGGCGATCTCGTCCGCGCTGTTCGGGCCGAACGGGGTACGCTTGCCGTAGCCGTTCTCGCAAACGGTGAGCAGCGTCGCGTCGGGGTCCGCCACCACCATGCCGACCACCGCGTCACCGGCGCTGAGCTTAATCCCCTTCACGCCGCTGGAATTGCGTCCCATGGATCGGGCGCTTTCCTGCTTGAAACGAATCGCCATGCCGGTCGAAGTAGAAAGCACAATTTCATCGCCGGGCTTGGTGATCGCCACGTCCACCAGCTCGTCGTCTTCGCGGAGCTTGATAGCGATGATGCCTCCCTTGAGCGGCCGACGGAACGCGGACAGGTCGGTCTTCTTCACCAACCCCAAGCGCGTGGCCATGATCAAGTAGTGATCGGGCTGATCGAAATCGCGGACATTCATGCACTCCGCGATCCGTTCGCCTTCGGCCAGGTTCAGCAAATTGACAATCGCCCGGCCGCGGCTTTCCCGAGCGAGTTGCGGGAGTCCGTAGACCTTTTGCCAGTAAACGCGGCCGCGGTTCGTGAAGAACAGCAGGTAGTCGTGCGTGCTGGCGGCGAACAGATGCTGGATGGGATCTTCTTCGTCGGCCGATGCGCCCTTCAAGCCCTTGCCGCCGCGGCGCTGTGCACGATAAGTGCTGGCCGGCGTGCGCTTGATGTAGCCCTGATGGCTGATCGTGACCACCATGTTCTCTTCGGTGATTAGATCTTCCAGGTCGATATCGCCGAGTTCTTCGCCGGAGATTTCGGTCCGCCGATCGTCGCCGAGTTTCTTGGTCGCTTCCTCCATGTCGTTGCGGATGATCCTCAGAATATGCTGCTCGTCCGAGAGGAGCCGCAGATACTCAGTGATCTCCGCCAGCAGCTCGCGATATTCCTCGCCGAGCTTTTCTTGCTCCAAATTGACCAACTGCCCGAGCGTCATTCGCAGAATCGCGTCGGCTTGCACTGCGGTCAGCGTATACACGCCTGCCACGCCGCGCTCCGCTTGAAATACCGCGAAGCCGTCGTCGCCCAACGCGCGTTTCATCATCGCCGCCGGGCATTCGACCCCCATCAAGCGCGTCTTGGCTTCCGGCTGCGTCTTCGACGAGCGGATGATGCGAATGATCTCGTCGATGTTGGCGTGCGCGAGCAACAACCCTTCGACCGTGTGCTTCCGCTGCCGCGCCTTGTTGAGCAGGAACTCGGTCCGCCGGCGGATCACCGTCACACGGTGACGAATGAACTCTTCCAGCAGTTCTTTGAGGTTCAGCGTCCGCGGCTTGCCGTCGACCAGCGCCAGCAGGATGAACGAGAACGATTCCTGCAGCGGCGAGAACTGGTAAAGTTGGTTCAGCACGATATCCGGATCGGCGTCACGCTTCAGTTCCAGCACCAACCGCACCGGCTCGTTCAGATCGCTTTCGTTGCGCTGGGCGGAGATGCCCTTGATCTTGTCCTCGTTGATCAACTGCGCAATCCGCTCTTCCACGCGATCGCGCGCCTGCTGATACGGGATCTCGCTGACGATGATCCGCGTGCGTCCCTTGCCGTGTGCCTCGACGCGCGTCCGCGCGCGGAGCACGATCGTGCTGCGGCCGGTGTAGTAGCCGCGGCGAATGCCCGAGCGCCCGCAGACGATGCCGCCCGTGGGGAAGTCGGGGCCGGGGATAATCTCCATCAATTCGTCGATCGACGTGGCCGGTTCGTCGATCAGGCGGACCACCGCGGCGCAGACCTCGCGCAAGTTGTGCGGCGGGATCGAAGCCGTCATGCCGACGGCGATGCCGATCGCGCCGTTGATCAGCAAGTTCGGAAACTTGGCCGGCAACACGACCGGCTCCATGTGACGCTCGTCATAGGTCGGAATGTAGTCGACCGTATCGAGCTTCAAGTCCTCCAGCATCATCGCCGCGGCGGTCGACAGTCGGGCTTCCGTGTATCGCATGGCGGCCGCGGGGAGACCGGCGATGGAGCCGAAATTGCCCTGCTTATCGATCAGCACATGGCGCATGTTCCACTCTTGCGCCATGCGCACCAGCGTCGGGTAGATGACGCTTTCGCCGTGCGGGTGGTAGTTGCCGCTGGTGTCGCCGGAGATCTTCGCGCATTTCACGCGGCTCGCGCCCGGCGTAAGGTTCAGGTCGTTCATGGCGACCAGAATCCGCCGTTGCGACGGCTTAAGCCCGTCGCGCACGTCCGGCAGCGCACGGCTGACGATCACGCTCATCGCGTACGTCAGGTAGCTGTCCTTCAGCTCATCCTCGATCTGCAACTCGACAATCCGCGTACCCGGAGCGTTGCCACCCGGATCGTCGACCGGCGGCGCCGGCTGCAAGCCATCATCCGAATCGTCGTCGTCAGCCAAGGATCAATCCTTTCAAGAATGAGCAAGCAGCCCACACCAGCCCGCAGCGCCAGCGAGGGGGAGAAAGCGCGAGACAAAGGCCGAAAACCGCGCGCTGAAGCCCGGCGTTCCTTCCCCATCGCTTGCGCGTCTTGCCAGCATCCGGCAAGCCGCCTTTGCGAGCCGCTTATCTTACCGGATTTCCAGCCAATTCTCAATCGCCGCCGCAGCCGAAGAACAAGTCGCAAATGCAGTGTTGAGAAGGGTTTAGCGATCGACTTTGGCATGAACGTCGGCGGCGTCCTTTAGAAGGACCCAGCGGCCGCCCGGCTGGCGATCGCGAAGCACTTGAACCGCCTGCCCAACTTGAAATCGATAATACGTTTTTGAAGCGACGATGGCCTCACGTTCGTACGATTGTCCATCTACTTCGACAGCGACCGTCATGTACTGATTGGACCACCGGCGCGTGAAACGCTTCGCGGTCACGACGCCAGGGCTCCATTTGCCGTGGGCGAGGACTTCCGAGCACGTTTTGCGCACATGCCAGTAGATCATTTCGCTTCCGGCTCCGAGAACCACGAAAAACCCCGCCAGTACGAAAAACATCCTTGTATCGCGAGGGTAAACAACCAAGTACAGAATCGTTAGCAACAAAACGCATTGCGCCCGCGCGAACCATCGATGAGCCCTGGTACACGGATAGCACGCTTCGTCCACGAGTTGCCCATCAAACTCATTCATGGATGGATCGCGCTGGTCCAGTTCCCGAATTGTCGCCCCTGACCCATCTAAACTAGCCCGACGCGCAAGCGAGGGGGAGTTGGCGTGAACTGAGAGTACCGGCCGTACTCATGGTCGACGTCCACTCCCCCTCGCTTGCGCGTCGGGCTAGTGTGGTGCTTTGAACGGGCAGCTATCGCGTACTGTCCGGACGGCGGAAGATCTCGCCCAGGATGAACGCCTGTTTGGCCGATTCCGGTTGGGACAACATCCGGGCAATCGCGGCCGCAGCCGTGACCGGGACGGCGGCGCCCTCCGTAGCAGGATCATCGTCGGACTCGGTCCCCGTCGTGAGCCGGCCGACCTGGTGATCGAACACGTGCTGCAGGTGCGAGCCGATTTGCGACGGCGCTTCCGCCACTTGCGAGAGGTGACTGCTGCGCTGCTGGAACTGGCTCGAATCCAGGTGTTTTTGCACGTGTTCGCCGACGCTGCGTTCGCGCATCGGTTCGGCCACGACCTCGGCCGAGAGCGGCTTGGCAAGCTGTCGCGGTTTCTTCGGGGTCTGCGCGGGGGCTTTCTTCGGCGTCGCCGGTCGCTGTTGCTTCGGCTTGGGCGGCTGTGCGGCACGCTGTGCCTCGCGTTGGCGTTGCTCGGCGGCGCGGCGCAGAAAATCCTGCACATCTTCCAAGCCTGGCTGCGGACGCTGCGGCACCGGCGGCTGCGCCGGACGGGGAACGGGCGGGGCCTGGTTCTTTTTGGCGTTGTTGACCAACTGGTTGACGATCCAGATCAAGCCCGCCACGGCCGCGAACGTGAGCTTGAGCCACGTTTCGAGGTCGGCCGCCAGGAGCGGCGCCCAGCCGAGTATGATCGCCCAATCCGTCATGATACCGGCGCCCCCGCCGAGGTCCGCTGCGTCCTGCTCTGAGCGCCGGTGCCGGCAATCGAGCTCCGCATTTCCGTATCGGCCTGCACGTTGCGCAGCCGGTAGTAATCCATGATGCCCAACATCCCGGAGCGGAACGATTCCGCGATCGCCTTTGGCACTTCCGCCTCGGCCGCGACGAGCTTGGCCCGGCTTTCTTCGATCTTGGCGACCATTTCCTGCTCCTGAGCGACGGCCATGGCGCGCCGGCTTTCGGCTGCTGCCCGGGCGACCCGTGTATCCGCCTCGGCCTGGTCGGCCTGCAAGCGCGCGCCGATGTTATCCCCCACGTCGATATCGGCGATGTCGATCGAAACGATCGCGAACGCCGTCAGGCTGTCCAGCCCGCGGTGCAGCACCGCCTTGGAAATCCGGTCCGGGTTCTCCAGCACCATCAGGTGCGTTTCGGCGGAACCGATCGCGCTGACGATACCTTCGCCGACGCGGGCGATAATGGTCTCTTCGGTCGCACCGCCAATCAATTGCTTGAGATTCGCCCGCACTGTGACGCGAGCTTTGACCTTTAATTGGATGCCGTTCTTGGCCACGGCGTCGAGCGATTCCCGGCCGGAGTTTTTGCCGGGGCACTCGATGACCTTCGGATAAACGCTGGTCTGGACCGCTTCGAGGATATTCCGCCCGGCCAGGTCGATGGCCGTGGCGAGCTTGAAATCCAGGTCGATGATCTTGGCTTTGTTGGCGGCGATAATGGCCTTGATGACCAGCGGCACGTTTCCGCCCGCCAGGTAATGGGCCTCCAGCGCTCGCCGGGTGATCCCAGTGCTATCCCCCATGCCCGCCTGCACGGCCATGATCTTGCTGCGGACGATCACCTCGGGCCGCACCTTGCGGATCGACATGGTGATCAGGTCCAAGAGCCCGATGCCTGCCCCCGTGGTGACCGACTGGATATACAGGCGGAAAAACCGCACCAGCATCGCGAACAACACTAAACCGACGACGGCCGCGATCAGCAAGCCGATGATGATGATCCAGCTGCCAACCCCGATTTCATCCTGAGCCTGAGCGAGCAACATGAGACGGTCCTTGGAAAGCGGGAGATACCGCTACCAAGTGTCGCGGTTAGAGGCGGCGGTTGTCAAGGAAGCGGAGGAAGTAGGCGAAGTAGGAGTGGGTAGGTGAAGTAGGGGTTGCATAGGGACGGTTCATTTATTTGACCATGCTGGTAGCTGTTGATAGCGGCCGTTGTGCAGCACGTCGAATTTCGCTTCGGGAAAGAGACGCCGCAGCCGTTGGAGCTGGTCGTCAGGAAATGGTTCCACCGTGATTCGGATGATCGTGCGGCCGCGATCGCCAAACAGCCACAATCCGCCCGGCGCCGTCGATCGTGCAAAGAGGTCGTGCCCGGAAGCCGAGAAGCTTTGCACGCCAGGAATGTTCAAGGCCGCGCGGCGCTGCCGAATCCATTGCCCATGATGAGCATCGAGGCCGAGCCCCACGCACAGCACGGTCAGCGCCAGCCACAGCGTGCGAAACGTGAACTGATTCCAACGCCGAATCGGTTTCATGGTCAAAAATTGTAGGTCAGGCAAAATTCATACTGATAGGCGCTGCGTGCCCAAGGCCGTAGTTAGCAGCGGCTGCCGGTGCGCCGAGTTGGGATTGCCTGACTTGGTATCGACGTCGCTCCCGTCAGGCAATCCCCGCATGATGGAACTGTCAATCGCTTTCACAATCGTGCAAGACGGCGCGCTGGCTTTGGGCGCGACATGCCTGACCTACCGAATTGAATCAAGGCGAGTGAAATTCCACGGAGCTATCGGTACTCGTTACGAGCGAACCGCCACTATGCGGGCCAGGCTTGGTCCGCCAGTCATCGAAATGAACTTCTGGACCGGATAGCCAGTGCTCGCCGAAACCCAACGGAGCATCGCCAATCCTCCAGACATCGCGGTTGGAGTTGGTCGCCAAGGCGTAATGTGCACGGGGGATTCCAGATTCTGTTTCTCGCACTACGGAAGGGCAGCGCAAGATCGTGGGCAATTCGTTCGCCACCGGCGAGCCGGCCATAATCGCCGCCGCCGTCTCCTTCTGCTCCAGGAATTGCAATAAGGCCACCGACCATCCGCCCAGTTGAACTCCGTCAGGCCGCTCCGGCACGCGCCGATAAGCGTCAATGTACATCCGCATCGCCATGCTGAGTTGGCGAAGATTGCTCTCGCAATTCGCCCGCCGCGCGGATTCTCTTGATCGCATGAGCGCCGGTGTCAGCAACGCCAGTAGGCCGGCAATGATGAATAGGACAATCAGGACTTCCAATAGCGTTAGGGCTCGTCGCATCAAGTAGCTCCAATTCTGCGAGGCAATCCCCGCTCTGACTCCATCATTATTTGGTGATATGCAGAATTGTAGGTCAGGTAAAATTCATACTGATAGGTGATGCATGCCCAAGGCGGTGGTTGGCAGCGACTACCGAAGCGCCGAGCTGGGATTGCCTGACTTAGTATCGACGTCGCTCCCGTCAGGCAATCCCCGCATGATGGAACGTTCCTCCGCTTACGTTGTCGTGCAAGAACACGCGCGGGCATTGGGCGCGGTATGCCTGACCTACTTCTCAATCCCCCAACTGAGACTTCTTCCGCAAGATGTGATGATAATGCTGCGCGAAGCGGTGGGCCTCGTCGCGGACGTATTGTAGTAACCGCAAGGCGTACGCGTGGCGGCTGAGCTTGAGTGGTTCGCTTTCGCCGGGGCGGAAGATTTCTTCTTCCTTTTTCGCCAGCGAGATTACCGTCGGCGGTTCCACGCCGAGCGTGCGGAAGGCGTCCATGCCGGCGTTGAGCTGGCCTTTGCCGCCGTCGATTAGCAGGATGTCCGGGAAGGACTCGTCCTGGTCGCGCAGCCGCGTGAAGCGGCGCAGCACCACTTCGTGGATGCTCTGGAAATCGTCGATCCCCTCGACGCCCCGGATGCGGAACCGCTTGTAGCCGGGCTTGAACGGTAGCCCGTCGATGAACTGCACTAGGCTGGCCACCGTTTCGCCGCCGCCGAGATGGGCGATATCGACCCCTTCAATCACGCGCGGCTTCTTCTCCAGCTTGAGCACTTTTTTCAAGCCGGCGAGTCCCTTCTTCGGGTCGATGAAGAACACCTCCGGCTGGACGTGCTTGTCGAGTTTGCCGCGGCGGTCGAGGGTTTTCAGCATCTGGATTTCATCCCGCAACCGCGCCGCTTTTTCGAACCGCAGTTCCTTCGAGGCGGACGCCATTTCTTCGCGCATCGATTTCAACAGCGCTTCTTTCTTGCCTTCCAGAAACATCCGCAGCCGATCGATGTCCTTGCGATATTCCTCTTTCGTGATTCGCAGGTTGCACGGCGCGGTGCATTGGTTGATGCTCGCCAGCAAACAGGGGCGATACCACCGCCAGCGCGGGTCGCCGTCGCGGATGTCCAGCGTGCAGTTGCGGAACTTGAAAATCTTCTGCAACACCTGAATCGCGCCGCGCAGACTGCCGGCGCTCAGGAACGGGCCGTAGAGCTTGACGCCCTTTTGCGCCGGCTCCCGCGTGAACTCGACCGTGGGGAAATCCTCGCCGGTCGTGATCTGCAAATACGGGAACGACTTGTCGTCGCGCAGGTCTTTGTTGTATTTCGGCTGAACGTCCTTCACCAATCGCGCTTCGAGCAACAATGCGTCCACCTCGCTCTCGGCGGCAATGAAATCGATGTCGCAGATTTCCCGCACTAGGTCGGTCGTCCGCCGGTCCGCGGCCGCCGCCTTGAGAAAGTAACTCCCGGCCCGGGCACGGAGATTCTTGGCCTTGCCGATGTAGATCACCCGGCCGGCCGAGTCCTTCATCAGATAAATGCCTGGCGCGCGGGGAAACTCGCGCACCTTCGACAAGGCGCGGCGGAACCCAAAGGTGCCGACGCTATCAACGCCGCCATCGGGCGGAAGTTCGGCGTCCTGCTGAGGAAGAGGCTCGTCCATGGGCGAGAGAGGGTCCGGTTCAGTGGCGTCGAACCGAATTATACGGCAACGGCGAGATACGACACGTGCCTGTGGGAGGCGTCTCCGACGCCGATTGGGAAAGCAGGTCTAGCAAAACGACGCGAATTCACCGCCCGCGTCCGTTTCATCGGCGTCGGAGACGCCTCCCACAGTCGATGGCGGAAGGCGATTTTCGCCGCTGTCAATCCTGGAATTTCTCTTCGCCGGCCTGTTCCTGGTAGATCGGCATGTGGCGGTAATAGACTTCGAGGATCATCGTCGACAGGGCGGTCGAATAATGCCGGCCTCCTTCTCGGTCGCCGTGAGCGCCGCCGCTGAAATGCCAGCTGCCCAATTCATGTCCGCCAGCGGCCTGTTCCTTGACGAGGAAGTCCCGCATTTTGGGATTCCACTTCTCCCACGGGTCGCCGCCGAAGTGGCTCATCACCTGCGTGGCGTAGTAGTTGTAATACATGTCGCTATCGGAAGGCCCGCGATCGCTCAGCGTTTGCACGCCGCGCATCAAAGCAGCGTGGTCCCGCTTCCAGCCCATGTACATGCGGCACAGCAAACCAATGGCGGTCGTCGCCGTGCCGGCGGGCGGGTTCTGATATCCGTAGCCGGCGCCACTGTCGGTTTGCACCGTGTCGAGAAAATGGCTCGCGCCGGCCACGGTCCGCGGATCAATTCGCAAATACGACAGCTGCCCACTCTTGAGCGCCATCAACTGCCAACCGACCACCGACGTGTCGCCTGGTTGTCTCGGCAGATAACGCCACCCGCCACCGACCGGGTCTTGCGCGTAGGTGATGAAATCGAGCGAAGCCTGAGCCGGACCTTCCAGGCCTTTGTCGTCGGTCATACCGTAGGCTTCGCACAGCGCGATGGCGCAAATACCATGTGAATACATGCCAGCCGGGACCGGGTCATTCAGAGCGCCCGGCACGTTTTCGTGCGCGTGCATGTTGTTCATCAGGAAGTACAGGCCGCTTTGCACGACCTCCTTGTACTTCCCTTCGCGGTGCGTGTTGCCGGCCCCCAGAAACGGCATCAATGCGATGCCGGTTGCGCCAAGATTCGCGCGGTTGCCGAGCATGCCAGGATTGCCGCAGCGGCCTTGGCAATCGCCCTGTGTGTGATCGAAGCTCCAACTGCCGTCCTGGTTCTGATGGGCGGCCAGCCATGCGAGCGCCCGAGCCACCGCAGCTTCGCTTTCGCCTGTGCCGCCGCGTTCGATGACGAGCCGCTTGCGCATCCCCTCGCCACGTCCCGCAAGCCCTGACCCGACGGAGCTGCCGATTTCGCTCATCAGATCCGACGAGCCGGAATTCAGCCCCGGGGCGTCGAGTTCCACCGCCAGACTCGCGGCGGGCGCATCGCTGATTTCGGAGACGCCGATGCTCTCGCTCAACCCGGTGACCTCGGTCGGCACGGACAGTTCGGTTTCCGTGGCGTCGAGCGAGGCCGGCTGCGGCAAATCGAGCGCCGCCACGTCGGTCAGGCCCTCTTCGTCGCTGACCGTCGTGGCGACCAGGTTCCGCACCTGCTGCTTGATCTCGGGCAGCATCATCAGCCCAAGGGCCAGGATTACCAGTAAATGGACGACGGCGCTGAACAGCCAACTGGGGGCCGTGGTCAGCCAGTCGAGCTTGCCGGCCTGCTCCAGTTGGTCGAGCTGCTCCAGCGTTTCGGAACGGGGCGCAGCCGTGGCGGCGCTCTCGGGCTCCGCAACGGCGGTCGACGTACTGGAGGAGTCCTGGTCGGACATCGTGGCTGCTGCCGAAAATTGCCGCTGTTCCGTCGGAAAGGAGGGTCGGCACGGACTTCCGTCAGAATCCCTCCCCCGACGTGCGCCGCTCCTCCTTCTAGCGTACACAAATTAGCCATGGGCGGCCAGTTTTTGGACACAAAGCGCGTGCGCAACGCCGTGGTGGAAGGCGTCACTTAAGCATTAAAGCGCTTGAGCGGTCGAATTGTCACAAAAAACAAGCGTGAAACCGCCATCACTTGGCTCGGGTATTTCCGTTATAATCGGGCTTCCGACCGCGCTTTGGCTGCGCGCCCTCGGGACACTCGACACTTTTGAGGAGGTTGGCTGCGATGCGGCAATTCGGGACGGTTCGCGGCGCGTGTTCGGTAGCTCTCACCCTGCTCACCGCGATTTCGGCTTTCGGGCCGCAGGCCAGGGCGAATGTACCGGTCGGCACTCGGGTGCCCAACTTCGTGCTGGCTGACGCTGCCGGCCAGACGCAAGCCCTGGCGGATTTCCGCGACCAGAAAGCAGTCGTGCTCGTGTTCTTGGGGACCGAATGCCCGGTGGCGAATCTGTACGTCCCGGACTTGGTCGCCATGCAGGAGAAGTATCGCGACCAAGGGGTCCGGTTCATTGCGATCAATGCCAACCCGACCGACACGGCCGAAGAGATCGCCAAACACGCCGAAGAGTTCGGCCTCAAGTTGCCGGTCTGGATCGACGCCGGCGGACGTGTCGCCCAGACATTGGGCGTCACTCGCACGCCCGAAGTGTTGTTGCTCGACGACCGCGCCGCGGTGCGCTATCGCGGGCGCATCGACGATCGCTACGGCGTCGACTACAAGCGCAACGAAGCCACGCGCCACGACTTGGCGGAAGCCATCGACGAGCATTTGGCCGGCAAGCCAGTGACCATCGCCGAAACCGAACCGGTCGGCTGCCTGATCTCGTTCCCGTCCGCGAAAGAAATCAATGCCGACGTGACATACTCGAAGGAAGTCGCGCGGATCGTCCAAGAGAACTGCCAGAAATGCCACCACGCCGGCACCGCCGCGCCGTTTGAGATGCTCTCGTTCGACGACGTGATGAACCACGGCGAGATGATCAAGGAAGTCGTGCAGCGCCGCCAGATGCCGCCTTGGCACGCCGACCCGCGTTACGGCACGTTCTCGAATGATCGACGGCTGACCGAACAGGAAATCGACACGCTGGTCGCCTGGGTCGACGCTGGCATGCCGCGCGGCGACGACAAGGATCTGCCGACGACCGTCGAATACGCCGACGGCTGGACGATCGGCAAGCCGGACATCATCTTCGAAATGCCGGAAGACGTAAGCGTCCCCGCCTCTGGCACCGTGCCGTATCGCTACTTCACGACCGAAACGAACTTTGAAGAGGACGTTTGGATTCAAGCCGCCGAAGCACGCCCGGGCAACCGCGCTGCGGTGCATCACATCATCGCCTTCTACCAAGAGCCGGGCAAAGAACCGTCGCGCCGTTTCGAGGATCAATGGATCGTCGCCACGGCGCCGGGAGATATGCCGCTCGTGCTGCCGCCGGGCGTGGCGCGCAAGATTCCGAAGGGATCCAAAATCGTCTGGCAAATGCATTACACGCCCACCGGCAAGGAAGAGAAAGATCGCTCGCAAATCGGGCTGATTCTTTACAAGGGAGACGAGCCGCCCAAGTACGAAGCCCGCACGCGCGGCTTGGCCAACGTGCGCTTGCAGATTCCGCCGGGGGCCTCGCATCACGAAGTAAAGTCGCAGTTGACGGTGCCGGCCGACGTCTATCTGCTTTCCTTCTCCCCGCACATGCACGTGCGCGGCAAAGATTTCGAGTACAAGGCCACGTTCCCGGATGGAAAGCAGGAAGTCCTGCTTTCCGTGCCCCAGTACGACTTCAACTGGCAGAGCACCTACCGGCTGCCGGAACCACGGTTCGTCCCCCAGGGCACGAAGATTCAGTGCGTGGCGCACTACGACAACTCGCCCAACAACCCGGCGAATCCGGACCCCAAGATTGAAGTCCACTGGGGCGATCAGACCTGGGAAGAAATGATGATCGGCTACATGGACTACATGCTGGCCGACGGCGTGCCGAAGGCAGCGGCCGACGTCGCCGCGCCCGGCGAAGACGTGCTGGATACGCCGAAGCCGTAGTTACAGAGCGCTTATTCCAGAACCGGCGTAGTGAGGAATGACGAATTTCTAAATCCGAATGTCGAATCAAGTCCGAATGACGAAGCTCGAATGACCTAAGCCAAAGCATGGCCAAACTCATTCGACATTTAGGCATTCGTCGTTCATTCGACATTCAGATTTAGAAATTCGTCATTCCGCCGCTGACCGAATTCCGGCTCACAGCAACAATATCCCGAGGCGGCCATGTGGGTTCGACAGTGTGAATTGGACGCGAATGTTGAGGAGCGTCCGCCGATTCCGATGCGGATCGCGTCCAACGAAGAATTTGTGCCGCCGCCGCAGTCGGATGAACAGAAGCAAGTCGAACTGCGTCTCTGGGCATTAGCCGAGCGCGCCGCCACGCGATTGAACATGAGCCGGCGCGATTTTCTCCGCACCGGCTGCGGGATGGCCGCCGCCATGCTCGCGCTGAACCAGGTCTACGGCCCGTACTACGAAGTGCAGGCCGACGAACTGGAAGACATGGGCAAGGTCCGCGAGCGTTGGCCCAAAGAGCAATTCATTTTCGACGTGCAGACGCATCACGTCGACGTCAACAAGAATTGGTACAACGACACGCCCGACGGCAAGAAATTCGCCGAGTTCTTCAAGCTGATCCGCATCGAAGGCGATCTGGACGACAGTCTCAACCGGCTCAATCTGGATCACTACGTCAAAGAGATCTTCTTCGACAGCGACACGGTGATGGCCGTCATCTCCGGCGTGCCGACGCGCGAATGGAACAAAAACCCGTTGCCGCCGGATCAGATGGCGGCCACGCGCGATCACGTGAATCGCCTGGCGGGTTCGGAGCGCGTGCTCGCCCACGGTCTCGTGCGCCCGAATCTCGGCAGCAGCGAACTGGACGAAATGGAGCGCCAGGTCAAGGTGCTCGGCATCCGCGCCTGGAAGATGTACACCGGCGCCGAAATCGGTGAAGAAGCCTGGTGGATGGACGACGAAAAGGTCGCCTATCCCTGCTGGGAAAAAACCAAGGCCCTCGGCATCAAGAACTGCTGCGTCCACAAGGGTTTGCCGCTCGGCCTCTTCAACGAAGAACACTGCCGGCCGAAAGACCTCGTGAAAGCGGCCCGCGATTGGCCGGATTTGAACTTCATCGTCTATCACTCCGCGTTCGTGGGCTTCGGCGGCGACGCGAAGTGGATGAAAGAAGGCGATCCGCAGTACATCCCCTGGACGAGCGACCTGCTTAAGGACTTGAAGGCCAACCCGAACATCAAGAACATCTACTTCGAGCTCGGCAGCACGTTTAATCAACTCTCCGCATTCGCACCGGAAAAGTGCTTGCACATGCTCGGGCAGATGATCCAGGTCTCCGGGGCCGATCACATCCTCTGGGGCACCGATTCCATCTGGGGCGGCAGTCCGCAGAGCCAGATCGAACGCTTGCGCCGCCTGAAAATGACCGACGAACTCCGCGACAAGTTCGGCTACTCCGACCTGACGCCCGAGATCAAAAACCAAATCTTCGGCCTCAACGCGGCGAAGCTGTTCGAGCTGGACCCCAACGCCCAGCGCAAGGCCATCGAACACGACCGCTTCAGTCAACTCCGCAAAGAATACGACCGCAACCCCAGCCCCACGAACACGCAATACGGCTGGATCTGGGTGGAAGACGGGAGCGAGCCGACCACGCCGATCGGGCCGGGCTAGGCAGCGAATCATGCGATTGCGAGCTGGCCATTGTCGCCTTTCGCTCCGCGAAAGGGCTTCCTTTCGCAGAGCGAAAGGCGACAATCAAGGCAGGCGTCACCAACATTATTCTTTGTATCCTGCCGATGGCTCGCGGCAGAACTCCCTTGTCCCCAAGTATCGCGATTACGCCCCGTGGCCCCTTAAACGCCACGATTCGCCCGCCGGGGTCGAAGAGTATCACGAATCGCGCGCTGGTCTGCGCGGCGCTCGCGGCTGGGCGCTCGACGCTCTCCGGCGCACTCGACAGCGACGACACGCGCGTGATGGTCGATTGCCTCCGCAAGCTCGGCATCGCTGTGGATCACAGCGCCGAGGCGCGAACGCTGACGGTAGATGGTTGCGGCGGGCGCATTTCCGCGAGGGAAGCCGATCTCTTCGTCGGCAATAGCGGTACGACGGTCCGCTTCCTCACGGCGCTCGTCACGCTGGGCCGTGGCGTGTATCGACTGGACGGCGTCGCGCGAATGCGTGAGCGGCCGATCGAGGATCAGCTCGACGCTTTGCGACAACTTGGCGCGAAGCTGACGTGCGAGCTCGGCACGGGCTGCCCGCCGGTCCGCGTCGAAGCGAATGGACTACCCGGCGGTAAGTCCCGCGTGCGCGGCGATGTTTCGAGCCAGTTCCTGAGCGGACTCTTGATGACGGCGCCCTGCGCGTTGTCGGACGTCGAGTTGTCCGTCGACGGCGTACTCGTCTCGCAACCGTACATTCACATGACGCTGGCGGTGATGCGGTCCTTTGGCATCGCCGTCGAAATCGCACCGGATCTGAGTCACTTCAAGATTCGCGGCGCGCGGCGCTACGAGCCGCGCGAGTACGCCATCGAACCGGACGCCTCGGCGGCCAGCTACTTCTTCGGCGCCGCAGCGATCGCCGGCGGCCAGGCCACAGTGGACGGGCTCTCGCGACAAAGCCTCCAAGGAGACATCGCCTTTGCCGACGTCCTCGCGCAAATGGGCTGCGACGTCGAGTTCGACGATGTTCACAATCGCACCACGGTGCGCAGCGGTGCGCTCCACGGGACCGACGTCAACATGAACGCGATCAGCGATACCGTGCAAACGCTCGGCGCGGTGGCTCTCTTCGCTGACGGCCCGACGACGATCACCGGCGTCGGCCACATCCGCCACAAAGAGACGGATCGCATCGCGGCGATGGCGACCGAATTGCGCAAGCTCGGCGCGACGGTCGAAGAATTCGCCGACGGGATGAAGATTACTCCCGGGCCGTTGCACGGCGCGGCAATCGACACCTATGACGATCACCGCATGGCGATGAGCCTCGCCCTGGCCGGCCTGCGCATCCCCGGCGTCGTCATCAACGACCCCGGCTGCACGGCGAAGACCTATCCGGAATTTTTTCAGGATTTGGCGTCGCTTAAGTAACTGCGGCGCGTGCTCTCGTCGTTGAGCGGTTGTGATATAATCGCGCTCTCGATCGACATCATTCGCGAGGCCCTCTTATGTCCGCAGGTCCGCTCACGCCCGATGAACTGGCTCAGTACCAGCGCGACGGATTCATCCTCGTGCGCAAACTGTTCCACGACGATGAAATGTCGCGACTCCTGGAGTTCGCCCAACAGGATCCCGCGCTCTCGGCTTCGGCTTACGGACGCAAAGACGCGACCGGCATGGAGACGAAGCTCGCGCTTTGGAACGAACCGGGCGAGAATTTGTACGGCATGTTTGCCCGTTCGCCGCGCGTTGTCGATCGGATGGAGCAATTGCTCGGCGGCGAAGTCTACCACTGGCACATGAAGATGATGCTGAAAGAACCGCGCGTCGGTGGCGCCTGGGAATGGCATCAGGACTACGGCTACTGGTATCACAACGGCTGCCTGTTTCCGTTGTTGGCGAGCTGCCTGATCGCCGTCACGCCTTCCAACCGGGAGAACGGCTGCCTGCAGGTCTTGCGCGGCTCGCAACAATTGGGCCGCATCGACCACGGCAAAACCGGCGATCAAACCGGCGCCGACATGGAACGCGTCAACGCCGCGCTCGAACGCATGGAACTAAGCTACGTCGAGTGCCAGCCCGGCGACGCGCTCTTCTTCGACGGCAACCTGCTGCACCGCTCCGACCAGAATCTTTCCGATCACCCGCGCTGGTCGCTGATTTGCTGCTACAACGCCGCCCGCAACAGCCCCTACAAGGTGACGCGGCATCCAGCGTACACGAAGCTGGAGAAGGTCAGCGACGCCGCGATCAAAACGTGGACGGCGGAATGACGAAGGTCGAATTACGGAATACTCAAATGAGAAATGGCCCGGCAACCTCATCAGGCGCCGGGCCATTCGTCATTCAATCATTCCGACTTGATTCGACATTCGGATTTAGAAACTCGACATTCCTCTTCCACTACCCATGCAGGTAGCTCTTCAAGTAGTGGTTCTCCATCGTCATGGCGTCGTGTTGCGCCTTGACCAGGTCGCCGATGGAGATGATGCCGGCCAGCATGCCGCCGTCGAGCACGGGCAAGTGGCGGATGCGACGATCGGTCATGACGCCCATCGTGTCTTCGACCGAATCGTTCGGGCGGCCGGTGACCGGGTTGGAGGACATCACGTCGTGCACGTGCTGCCGTTCCAGCGGCGCCTTGCCCGCGGCGCAGGCGCGGAGGATATCGCGTTCGGTGATGATGCCGACCATGCGCGAGCGGAGTCCGTCGCCCGAGGTAGCGCAGACGATCAAGGAGCCGCAGTTGTGTTCGACCAAGGTGCGAACCACCTCGGCCAACGTCGCGGTCGGTTCGATGCTCAGGACCGCGTGCCCCTTGTGATTCAGAATGTCCAACAACGTCATGGCCGTGGCTCTCCCGTGAGTGGTGATAAGAGGGAGTCTGTCGAAAAGTGTGGGCGCGCCAAGACTGGCTTGACGCAACGGCGAACGCCGCGAAATCGAACTAGCGCCTCTGCCCCGACCAACAAGCCTATCTTACTTCGCGCGCAGCGCAGCCGTCAAAGCGCTTCGCGAAAAGAAAACTCAAGGCTTGTGCAAAGTTTCACGAAGTCGCGCGGCGTCTATTCGGAGATTCACCACAGTGGGCACGGAGAACTCGGAGGGGGAGGGAGAGTTTGAAGTCTTCAGTGTTCAGTTTTCAGGGAGGACTTTGCGTCCAGTAACTGAAAACTGAACAGTTCAAACTCTCTCAGCGTCTCCGCGGTTCAAAACGGCACACGCCTCCGTGTTCTCCGTGACCTCCGTGGTGAAAAACCTGAAAAGACTACTTACCCGGCAGCCGTTGTTTCCGCTTATCGGGTTGGCCCGTTTCAGCGCGGACGTGACAAAGGCGGCAGGGGGAAAAGACGCGGCCGCCGCAGTTGGGACAGCGCATGATCGGCCCGGTAGGCTGCCAATCGTCGTCCGGATCCTGGCGTCGCGTGGCTTCGTAGTCGGGTCTGCGGCCGGCCGCAATTAAGCTGACCGAGCCGCGGCTCACGCCGGTTAAGCGAGATATGGTACGAAACGAGTGCTTGCGTTCGCTTAACATCAACTCGACCAACTGCACTGGGGCGGGATGAATCATAGCGCGTCCTCGTCGTCGTCGGAGTCCAACCAAAAATCTCCCTGCTCTGGCTGCGCCTCTTCTTCTTCAAATCCCCAGTCCGGGTCTTCCTCTGGAAAAGGCATCTCGATGTCCTCGCCGTCGTGTCCGTCGCCGTCTTCGTCATCCCATTCCGCGGTGTTGGCAGGCGAAACGACAGCAGGCGACCGCTTGAATACGGTACAAATGTCCACTATTACGTCGCGCGGAAAAGCTGGGGAGGCGATCATGGTGGAGGCTCCGCGAGAAGGGCGAAACGGCGGGTTTACCGATAAACAACCCGCAGCACGACCGGCATCCTAAGACGGCGCGCGGCCAATTACAACAATTTTGTGTACAAATTTACAGTCAATCATTGCACAAAACTGCCGGCCGGCGTTGGGCAGGATTTTTCCCGCGAAACACGCGAAATGACGCGAAAGGGGAGTGGGCAAGGATTTTGAAAGCGTCGATTTCTACTGTTTCTGCAGTTAGCCAGGCCCCATTGGTAGCGCTTTGGCGGGGACGTTCACCTGCACTTCGTCGCCGACGACGCGGACAGGAAAGCTGTCGATCTTGATCCGCGGGTTATCGCACCAGGTGCCGTCCGAGGTGCGGAAACGCCAGGCGTGCCAGGGGCAGGTGACGATGCCGTCGATCACGGGGCCGTCGCCGAGGGACGCGCCCATATGGGGGCAAAGGTCGTCGATGGCCTGGTACTCGCCGCGCTCGAAAAAGACCGCCACCAGCCGGTCGTTGACGGTGAACGTTCGGCCCTGGCCTTCGGGAATGGCCCCGACTTTGCAAACGGTGGTGAATTCAGACATCGCGCGCGGGGTCCAGGTTGGGCAATCATCGGCACTCGCCGGTCCGGCTATAATATCTCCATTATTCCAATGGCGGGAGCGAGCTAGTGAGCGGAACGAATTCCAGCGAGCGGGACCACGGCAGCCTCTTGGGCGAGTTGGACGAAGGCGCAAACGGCCACTTGCCGGCGCCGGTCGACTTGCCGCGGATCGAGAAGGCAGTGCGCGAGATTCTGGCCGCCGTGGGCGAAGATCCCGATCGCGACGGGCTGCTGGAAACCCCCGCCCGGGTGGCGCGGATGTACGCCGAACTGTTTACCGGTTTGCGCGAAGACCCCAAGCAACACTTGAAAAAATTCTTCATCGAAAAGTACGACGAAGTCGTGCTGGTGAAAGACATCAGCTTCAACAGTGTCTGCGAGCACCACCTGTTGCCGTTCATGGGCGTGGCCCACATCGGCTACCTGCCGAACGGCCGCGTGATCGGGCTCAGCAAGTTGGCCCGCGTCGTGGAAGTGGTTTCACGCCGCCCGCAAGTGCAGGAGCGGATGACGGAGACGATCGCGGATCTCTTGGTGTCCGAGTTGGACGCCAAAGGCGTCGCCGTAGTGGTCGAAGCGACGCACACCTGCATGACGATCCGCGGCATCCGCCGCCCTGGCAGTCTGTGCGTCACCTCTGCAATGCGCGGGATATTCCGTTCACATCTTTCGAGCCGCAGCGAAGTGATGACGCTGATTTATGGCGGGCAGCGGTAACGCGTGTGACAGTTCGCCGATCGCACCAAGCCCAGGGAAGGCCCTAGATATCGTTGGCAATGGATCGATTTCGGTGGCCTTCCCTGGGCTTAACGAGCGCGAGCGGTTCGACTTTGCGGCGTCCGTATTTACTTGGCCGCAGTCTCGGTTGGTGTGGCGTCCACCGTCGCTGCGCTCTTGTCGATCTTCATGTAGTCGAACAAACGCCCTTCCAGGTCGAAGGCTTTGAATTCCAGCGTCCGGCCGTTCACGCCGACCAGGCAGTAGTGGTGGCCGTGTTTGACGTTGTTCTGGAAGTACGGCTTGATCGGCCCCGCGGTCTCCAGTCCGCCGCCGCCGCCGCCGGTGACCATGTAGATCGTGCCGGTGCGCTCGACCGGTTTGTCGTCCTTGAGCGGCCAGGTGCGCTCGTAGGAATGGATGTGACCGTTCCAGACCATGTCGACGCCGTACTTGTCATAGAGCACCGACAGCGGGCGCAAGCGCAGGTCGCCATGTTCCGACTTGCCATGCCACATATCGCCGTAATCGTCTTCGTCGGATGAATACGACGGATGATGGTACGAAACGAACTTCCAGAGCGCCGTCGACTTGGCCAACTCCGCTTCCAGCCATTTGTACTGCTCGCTGTCCGGGCCGCATTCCTTGTTGGAATCGATCATGAAGAACTGCGAGTTGCCGTATGTGAACGTGTAGTAATACTCCGGCGCGGGGCAGGAGACGTAGTCGTAGTAGAAGCGGTGATTCCGCTCGTGGTTGCCGATGACCGGGAAAAACGCCACGCGCGAGGCGATGGGATCCAGGCCCGGAAAAAAGTGCTCGGTCCAGTGCTTTTTGTTTGGGCCGCTGTCGACCAGGTCGCCGGGGATGATGAAGAAGTTCGGCCGCTGCATCCACATCATGTCGCTGAGCGTCTTGCACACGCCCGGGTTGCCTTGCGTGTCGGCGATCACGCCGAACGCGAACGGCGTTTCCAGCTTGTTCGCCGACTGAAAGGAGGACAATTCGCTTTGAATCGTGCGCCCGCGATCGTCGGTCGCGGTGACTTTGTAGTAATAGCCGGTCTCCGCCTTCAGCCCTTCCAAGCGAATCTCGTGGACTGTGACGCCGATTGTGCCCGAGGCCGAAAGACCGAACTTGTCGTTTTCGCCGAACTCGACTTTGCCATCGGCCGGGCGTGACGTTTCCCACATCACGGTGATGCCATCCTGCGTCACGTTTTGCAGGTACGGCTTGATGATAAACGTCAACTCGTCTGGCACGGCCCGCGCGGCGAGTGTCACGAGCTCGCTGCCATGTTCGAATTCATGGTCGACCCATTTCTGGGTGGCCACGAGATCGTAGACCGCGACGTCGCGAATTGAGCCTTGATGAAAATGCCGCTCGTCCCGATCCGCCACCGCGCCGATGATGTAGGGCGCGGTGCGGGAATAGTAAATGGGTCCGCTCTGCTCGTCGCTTTCGCCGTCGAGCTTACCATTGACGTAGATGCGCATCCGTGCGCCGTCATAGGTGCCGACGACGTGGTAATACTTGCCGACTTCGTAGGCGGTCTGCCCGACAAGCTTGGTGATGCGACCGTTGCCGTCGTTCGCGCCGAAGGCCGAGAGTGCGAAGGTGAACGATTGCTCGTTGTACCCGAGTCGCCAGCCGCGTTCTCCTTCGCCGTCTTCTTCGGAGATGCCGACAATGCCGCCATGCGGCCGGGGTGCTTCGATGGTCACCCAGGCGGACACGGTGAGATTTTTGTTCGGCAAGTAGTCGCCTACGTCGCGCGAGCCTTCGCCGATCACCAACGCGTCCTGCGCACCATCGAAGCGGAGCGCCGAGCCGTGGTCGTCGTCGACGAGCACGGGCGCGCCGTGGATCGTCGCGTCGAGCCCCAATCGCGCCTTCACCTTGCCACCTTGCATGGTCGTCTTGGTGAAGAGCCAATGCGACACGGGGTCCGGCCCTTCATGCGCCACGACGGGCGATGACATCCACAGCAGCAGGGCAATAACGGCCAAGACACGGAAGCGAATCATCGGGCGTGATCCTTAGCGAAACGGCGGTGCAAAATGGCGATCGCGGCGGGGAGAAGTTAGATCGCCAACGGGGGGTAATGCGCAGCGATTGTCTGGCGAATATGCGGTTCTCGCGGCACGTCGTCAATCGAAACGTCGGAATCACATACTCCTCAAACAACTATCTCACACCAAAGGCCAGTAATCGAGTGCGAAATGCGCAGCGGATTTAATTCCAGCGTTTTTCCTTGACTGCGTTGCCGCCGCCGATATGCTGAGCGCGCCGGCCCGATTGCGCTGCATTCGATAACTCGTCGCGCAGACTTTCGACCGGCGATCGGGGGCGGCTATGCGATCGACTTCGTCGCCTTGCGCGTCGCGGAAATTTCTGCGCCTGTCTCCATCATCGCCTCCTCTGGGCGGATTCGCATTGCGCGGCCGATCGCAGACCGTGTCGAAATCTCTTGGGAGTTTCATGCCATGAGGAAGTGCGCCGCGCTCGTCATTGGAATATTGCTGGTGAACCCGGCTAGGGCGATTGATAACGCCCTTGGCGTGAACGGCGTTCAGGTGAATCGCGCCAAGACGCAATTCGGCGTCAACGGCGCGGGCGTCAACCTTGGCCAGGTTGAGCCGAAACGGCCGGGCGATCCGCAACTCGATAACACCGTCCCCAACTTCTTCCACCCGCAGGTCAATCCCGGCGGCGGCGCCGTGGGCGTGGCCGATTTCAATATCGCGCCGCCATCGCCCAACACGCGCGTCGGCAACCATGCCACACAGGTGGCAGGCGTCATGACGGCCGCCGGCGCCGCGGGGGTAGGCGTCGGTGTCGCCCCCAATGCCACGCTATTCAGTTCCTCGACCTTCGGCGGCCAGCCATTCGGAGTGACATCCTCGGAGTGGGTGCGCACTCAAGGGGGCGGCACGCGGATCATCAATATGAGCTACGGCGAAGTGCTCGACAGCCTTCAATATCTTCCCGCCGGCGGCCCTCCGCCCGTGCCGGCCGCGGCGCAACTTGACGGCAACAATTTGCTCTCGCTCTATATCGACCTCGCGACGCGCGCGGATGACATGCTGTTCGTGATCGCCGGAAACGAAGATACGTTCAACAACAATCCCATCTCGATTCCGGTTGACGCGTTCAACGGCATCGTCGTTGGCGCGACGACGCAGCGTGCAGCGGGCGGGCGGTTCGATCAGGTGACAAATTTCAATACGTCGAACCAGACCGTGGATGGCCGCACCAAGACTGACATCGTTGCGCCGGGCGGATCGAACGTCCAGGAGTCTGTTCTCAACACCGTAACGCGGACTCGCCGCGCCGTGCATGTTTTTCCGCCAGTATTGGGACCGAATGAAGTCTTCCTGCCCGAAACCTTCGTCGTCGGTGCTGGCATGGTAACCTTTCAAGCCGCGCCCAGAGCGGTCGTCGCGACTTCCGATCCGCAGATGCCGTCATTGATCGACAACGTACCGGCCGGCAATCCGGACGGCTTCTTCGACTCGACGGGTGTGCAAAGTAGCGCGGGCACGAGCTTTGCCGCGCCGATTGTCAGCGGCACGCTCGGCCTGATGCAACAGCGGGCCACGAACGCGGGCTTGGCGCTCGATCATCTGCAAAATAAAGCGGCATTGTTGAATAGCGCATCGAAGCACATGATGAGCAAGATTCCGATGAATCCCGCCGGCTTCGCGGCCATTCCGGTTCCTCCCGCCGGCGCAGTAGTCCCCTTTCCCGTCGTACCGGCGGCGGCAAACGGCGTGGCCTGGCCGGTCCGCTACAACGACCTCAACGGCGCGCCAGGCGTAGTCACCACGAACTTCGCGCAACCGTTGGACGCCGATATCGGCGTCGGCCAGGTGAACGCGATCGCGGCACTGCGGCAATTGCAGCCGGCGGCGCGCGACGATCTGGGCTTGCGCGCTGGCAACGTTGCCGCCGGTGGAGCGCAAAACGTCGGACTGTTCGGCGGCCGGGCGCTGCATGCCGGGTCGCTGGTCGTGGCGACGCTCACCTGGGATCGCGTCGTCAACGCCACGGCGAACGATCGCGACAATGTCTCCGCCTACACGGTTCAGGCTTTTGACAACTTGAGCCTGGAACTCGTTCGTACGGCGCCCGGCGCTGAAGCGATCGTGGCCACGAGCAACAGCGCCGTGGATAGCGTCGAGCACCTCTACTTCAACGTGCCGCGCGAAGGCAGCTATGAACTACGCGTGCGCAATGGCGGCGGCAACGCCGCGCCGTTTGGCTTGGCCTTCTCGGCGGGATCGACGGACGGCCTATCGTTCAGCGTCAGGTCTGGGTCGCGCGGTCTTCAGCCGCTCAACGGCGCGAATCCTTTCCCCAACGACGTCAACTCCCTCGGCACGGAGGGACCAGCCAATTTCCAAACGCAGAGCGAAATCTTCGTTTCCGGTACGGCGAGCACGGACAACGCGCCCGGACAGAACATGCAACGCTTGAGCGGCGCGCTCAACACGCGCAGCCGTGTCGGTCCGCACAACGCGCCGCCTGCGTCGCTCGGCGTGATGCTCAATCAGCCCGGCGTGCTGGGATTGACGACCGACGACACCGCGGCGCGGACCGACGACCTGGCGGGGTTGAGTTGGGGGCACGACGGCACGCTCGACGACGAAGGCCCGCCCGGCATGCAGCCGGGCGTGCTGGTGTTCTCCACCGCCGGAAGCGGAGCGTTGCGAAAGTCGCGTAAGTTGCCGGCCTTCGGCCGCTACGCCTCCGAGCGACTGACGCCAGCCAGCGCTGGCAATGCGCTCTACGCTACGGCCTCGAGTTTGGGTCTTGCCGACGCCGCCGGCGTCATGCCCGCCGATGACCTTGACGCGCTGGAACTTGATAGCCCGCTCAAAGATACGGACGGCGCCGGACCATTGCGCGCGGTCGATTCTGACGGCGACGGGATGCCGAATCTCGCCACGTATTTCACATTGCGAAACGGTTCGCCATCGCTCACCGGCGCGCGAACGACGGACGACATTTTTGTTTCCGTGATCCGCGACGCCAGCAACGCTTTTCAGTTAGAGCCCACCGGCGCATTCGCCTTCAATATCTTTGCCGAAGGCGGAACGATCGGCCTGCAGGCAGGCGATATCATCGACGCCCTCGTACTCTCGGACGTCGACACGATCGGCGCACTCGATCGCGCGGCCGGCGCGCTGACGCGCGACACGGCGCTCTTCAGCCTGGCCACGGGCAGCCCGTCGCTGGCCGGAGCCGCGACCGGCGGCGACGTCTTCTTCACCCGCTTCGATGGCATGTTTCGCCCCAATGTCCGCATCGGGGCGGGCGGCAGTCTCTATGCTCGGGCCCAGTTCCTCGGCATCGCCGGCAGCGACCTCGACGCCCTCGACATCGTCCGCGTGCCGGAGCCGGGGACCGTCGGCCTGGCGATGGTGGCGCTCGGGAGCTTTGGTCTGTTTCGGAGGCGAAAACGCAATACTAGCCCGTTGCGCCAACGAGGGAGAGATGACGTTGCAATCAGGATCAAGATCAAGTCCTCGGCGACGCTGTCAGTAACTTGATTCGACGTCGTTGAGAGTTTTGTGAACTTGTTCACCACGCCAACTCTCCCTCGTTGGCGCTACGGGCTAGTGTCTTACCCCTTCCCCGGGCCTTCCATCGGGGGTAGTTTGCAGGGTCACCCACGAGCTTGCCCAGGAGCCCCGATCGATGGCCAGAGCCTACGCGCACCCCGAAGTTCTTGTCAGCACCGCTTGGGTGGAGGAGCACCGCCGCGACCCGAACGTCCGCATCGTGGAGTCGGACGAAGACGTGTTGCTGTACGAGCAAGGGCACCTCGCCGAAGCGGTGAAAATCGACTGGCACACCGATCTGCAGGACCAGTTGATCCGCGACTACATCGACAAATCGCGGTTCGAGGAACTCTGCCGCGCGCACGGAATCTCGAACGACACGACCGTGGTCTTCTACGGCGACAAGAACAACTGGTGGGCCTGCTACGCCTTCTGGGTCTTCAAACTTTACGGCCATGCCGATTGCCGCGTGATGGACGGCGGCCGCAAGCGCTGGGAACTCGACAAGCGCGAATGGACCCGCGGTCCCGCGCCGCAATTCCCGCGCACCAACTATCAGGCTCAGGAGCCGGACAAATCGATCCGCGCGTTCCGCGACGAAGTGGCCAAGCACCAGAAATCCGGTAAGCCCCTCATCGACGTCCGCAGCACGGGCGAGTACACGGGCGAGATGCTCCACATGCCCGACTACCCGCAAGAAGGCGCGCTCCGCGGCGGTCACATCCCCGGCGCGGTGAGCGTCCCCTGGGCCCGCGCGGTGAACGAGGACGGCACGTTCAAAAAGCTCCACGAGCTGGAAAAGATCTATCAAAAAGAATGCGGCATCAAACGCCCGCAACAAGTCATCGCCTACTGCCGCATCGGCGAACGCAGCAGCCACACCTGGTTCGTCCTCAAATACCTGATGGGCTACGGCAAGGTGAAGAACTACGACGGCTCGTGGACGGAATGGGGGAATCTGGTCGGGGCGCCGATTAAGGTGGGGGCGGAGCCGTAGAGGGCGAGTTGGCCTCCTGTTCTGGGGCGCGATATACTTGGGGTATGGCCACCGATCCGAACGCAATCCAACTCAGCGAAGAGCAGCGCCAACTAGTCGCCAAGTTGGCGGACGAGGCCGGAGCGCCTTGGCCGAGCGTCATCAACGACGCGTTGGCCTCGTATGGTTCGCACGCGCCGACCGTTGCCAATGAATCAGCGCGGGAGAGTTTCTACGCGGCCGCAAAACGCTTAGGACTCATTGCCTGCCTCGAAGGAGGGCCAAAGGACCTCAGCACGAATCCGATCCATATGGAAGGATTTGGATCGAACGAATCCGCACAGACTTTTCTTGTCAAATGAACGATCTGCGATAACGCGGGTGCCTGGGGCAGCGGCACTCAATGCGCGGTCACCATGGCCCAACCATTGGGGCTTCGTTGGATTCATCAACAGACCGCCACGATGCCCCAGCTTGTTCGGCTCGGCGAAATCTCGTCGCTTGCCCCAGCCCCAGACACCCCGCGTCACTCGGCAACGCAATCACGGGTACGAGTCTCAGTTAATAGTCGGCAACAAACGACGGTATTTGGAGTTTGCTAATCGGATCGAACTCGCACACCTTGAGTTCTGGAACGAAGGAAAAAATCATCAATGCAACAACTCCGAAGTGGTGATGTCGTTGAAGTATCGGCCAGCAAGGAGCGGGGACTGAGTGCCTCTGCGACGATTGTCGGTTGCGTCATCCTGTTAGTGGGGATCGTCGCCGGCTTGGCGTTGGTAGGCTCTATCCGGTTGCCATTTTCCAAAGCCGCGACGGTAAACTTTACTCTCCCTGCGGACTTCGATGGCCCATTCGTAATCGTCGCGCGTGTTAATCAAGGTGTTACGATGCCCGGCAAGGCGGAATACAGCTTCCATATTCCGAGCAACGGAGTGTTGATTGTGAACGATGACAGCGCGCTGCGGCAATGGCACAGTACCGTGGTCTCTACGGCGGACAGAGCGCTCGTTCATGTGACCCCTGCTGTGGCGAGCGATCGAGTTGGACCCAATAGGGTATTCCTGTCGAAGGGTGCCTCTTATCCGGGGGCGGGCTCTGATTCGGGCAAATGGCGTGAGCATTGGTTCTACTTTGGAGTTCCTGGAAACGACAGCGATCCTCAAAAGACTCAGCGGCTTAGAGATGCTCTCGAAGGCATTCTTGCGAAATAATTATTTCGGTCGTCGGGCGTCAAATCGATATCGAGTAGGTCAGGCACCGCAGCCGAAGCGATTCGCGCGGCGCTCTGCGACGATATCTTGACGTCCGAAACGATGCGGAATCTGTGCCTGACAATGGACGGCGCCGTTTCCATGTCAGGCACGCCATGCGCATGCATTTTGGACGCTGGATGCGAATACAAAGCTGCCGCGATTTCGGCTTCGGCGGCGGTGCCTGACCTACGAACTTGCGAACATCAGGCATCGCGCCGCCGCAATCGCCCCAATTCCTCGCCCAGTCGCTGGTTTTCTTCGCGCAAGTTCGTCCAGTCGTCGCTCGGCGACGTTGACAGCGATGGCGGTTGCGATGGCTGCTGAAGGCGATCGTCGGTGAAATAGACGCCGGACCACATGCTCGTGCGGCAACAGACGTCATGGGCATTTCCTTCGCGGTCTTCGTAAACAAGGCGATAGTCTCGCTCGTAGTATTCGCCGCACGGAATCGGTAACTCGGCCGTCGCCTCCATGTCGATGAATCGACAACCGCGGACGTCGAGGTACTCTCGGACGCGAATGCGGTCCAGACGCTCGAGAAACTTACGCCATTTGATGGCGACGAAAATCAGGATCCCAACGACCACGACGGATGCGATGAACCATTCCATGCTTGATCGCATCAGAAGTCGCTCAATGAGATGGGGTGATAGCAAACCCTTGAAACCAAGCTAAACTGATTCTTGGCCCGTCTATCTCGTCAGGCACGGTTTTCGCGAGAACTGGGCGCTGAATGTCCCGCTAAGCATATCAAAATCATATGGCTACGAGCATCCTCTCCCAACTCATGGCCACCATCGAAGACCGGCGGAAGAATCCGCCGGCGAAGTCTTACACGACGAGCCTTTTTGCCGGCGGCGTGTCCAAGATCGGCGAGAAGATCGTTGAGGAGGCCGCCGAGGTGGTCGAGGCGGCGGGCGAGACGGGGGACGAAGGTCGAAAACATCTCGTTTACGAGGCGGCCGATTTGATCTATCACTTGTTCGTGATGCTGGGGCACAAGGAGATTCCGCTCGGCGAGGTCGAGGCGGAGTTGGCCCGCCGGTTTGGCATCTCGGGTCTCGATGAAAAGGCCGCTCGGGGCGATACCTCGGGCGCGAACGAATGAGCAACGACGTGCCACTGCGAATCGGCGTGCCCAGCAAAGGGCGACTGGCCGAGATCGCCGCCGAGTTATTGAAAGAAGCCGGCCTGAGCTTTCGCCGTCAGGAGCGGAGCCTGTTCGCGCGCTGTCGTGAATTGCCGGTCGACATCACCTTCCTGCGCACCGAGGACATTCCGGTCCTGGTGGCCGAAGGGGCCATCGATATGGGCATCACCGGGAGCGACCTGGTCGCCGAGGCGAACGTCGCGCTGGTCGAACGGCTGCGGCTCGGCGTCGGCAACTGCCGGCTGGCGATCTGCGTTCCGGACGACAGCCCCGTGACAACCCCGCAGCAATTGGCCGGCGCGCGGATCGCCACCAGTTTTCCACATGTCACGCGCACGTTCTTCACCGGGCACAAGGTAGACACGCACCTGGTCTGCCTGAGCGGTTCCGTGGAAGTCATGATTGCGCTCGGCGTCGCCGATGCGATCGTCGACCTGGTCGAGACCGGCAGCACGCTCGCGGCGAATCGCCTGCGGATGCTCGGCCAGATCGGGCAATACGAAACGATCTTGGTGCAAAACAACAATCGCCGCAACGCCGACGTCGCCGACCGCGTCGTGCGCCGCTTGGAAGGCGTGGTGATCGCCCGCAGTTATTCGTTGCTAGAATACAACGTCCTGCGCGCGAAATTGCCGGAAGCGGAAAAAATCACGCCCGGCTTTAATTCGCCGACGGTCAGCGCCCTCGAAGACCCGGCTTGGTGCGCGGTCCGTGTGATGGTCAAGCGCCAGGAAGTGATCGAAATCATGGAGCGCCTGGAAACCCTCGGGGCCTCGGCGATCCTGGAGACGGAAATCAAGAATTGCCGGTTGTGAGAGTGATGAGTGCGGAGCGATGATTTCGTTCGCCAAACGCTATTCATCACTCATCACTCCGCACTCATCACTTCCTAAACCTCACTCCACCGACCGATGGAAATGCACGTGCTTCCAGCGGCCGTCTTTTTTCTGCCAGACGCGGGTTTCCTGGCTGAAGGCCACCGTGGGGCCTCCGGCGCCATCGAGCTTTTGCACGAGCCGTGAATAGGCGATCACGGCCGCGTCGGCACCCAGCAGGCGGACGTGCGGCTGAGCCAGCGTCGTCGTCCTCGGATTCGGGTCCGCGCCGAGTTTGAAGTAGTACTCGTGAAACGGCATGCCTTCCACGAGATGCCCGCGCGCTTCCGGCTCGAAGCAGGAAATCGACGCATCGCACAGCTCGGCGTAGGTCTTCCAATCGGCCTTGGCGATGCTGTCGAGCAAGCGCTGCGTGAGCGTGACAATTTCTTGAGCGGCGGCGTCCATGGCGGTGGCGTTCTCGATGGCGATGGGATGGCGGATGAATGAAAGATATGCGGGTCAGGGTGGGGTTTCAACCGGCGGAAAGTGCGACATTCCGACACGAGCCTGACGCGCCAGCGAGGGGGAAGCAGCGCTGTTGAGAGTTTGAGCCGGATACTCTCGCCGACGTCCTCTCCCCCTCGCTGGCGCTACGGGCTAGTGTGATGCATTGTGACGCTGCGCTCCACAACTCGGCATTCTCATGGCGAATCTACGATGAAGATCTACACCAAGACCGGCGACGCTGGCGAGACGGGGTTGTTCGGCGGCCCGCGGGTGTCGAAGGATGCGCCGCGGATCGAGGCCTACGGGACGCTCGACGAGTTGAACGCCGTGTTGGGCGTAGTCCGCGCGAGCGAGTTGCCGGCGGCGTTCGACGCCTCTGTGGCGCGCGTGCAACACCAACTTTTCGATCTCGGCGCGGAGTTGGCTTCGCCCGATCCGGAAAAACTGCGCGTGTCAGGCATCGGCGAGCAGGAGATCGTCGCGCTGGAACAAGAGATCGACGCCTGGGAAGCCACGCTGCCGCCGCTCCGGCAATTCATTCTGCCCGGCGGCTCGCTGGCCGGAGCTCACGTGCATATAGCTCGCACGGTCTGCCGGCGCGCTGAACGGCGGCTGGTCACACTGGCCGCTGAGCAAAGCGAACACATCGAACCTTTGGCGGTGACCTACGTGAACCGCCTCAGCGACTGGCTGTTCGTGCTCGCGCGAGCCGTCAATCAAGCGACGGGCGTGGCAGACGTTCCGTGGGAAGCGAGAAAAAGTAGGTGAAGTAGGTCGTAGGTGCAGTAGGAGGAGTAGGTGCAGTAGCAGGAGTTTCGGGCAATCGTCTACTCCGCCTACTGCACCTACTAACTACTTCACCTACTCTCTCCTCCCCCACATCCCGCGTTTCGCCCGTTTCGCCTCGTTCTGCGCGGCACGAAAGCGGTCCTTCATCGCGGGGGCGTAACGAAAGTGAAACTCCGCGCGGGCGAGGCCGGCGCGGAGTAGTTCCTCGTTGAGCTGTTTGTCGCCGACCCAAACGAACGCCAGCGTGCGGCCGTGTTGATCGAGCCGCTCTTCGTCGAACTCCAGGCGCGCGACGCCGCCGGCGAGAAAATCGCGCGTGAACTGCGAGGCTTCCGCGCCCCAGGGCTCGGGCGGCGTCTCCGGTTTGACCGTTTCGGGCGTGTTGACGCCGATCAATCGCACACGCGTGCGATCGGCCAACAGGAGCGTATCGCCGTCGACGACGCGCGCGATGCGAACCTGGTCCAGCTTCACGGGCGGCGCATCGTGCCGCGGCGCTTCGACAGCGTATCGCCCCAGCAGCACGATGAGGATGATGACCAGCACGGCCAAGCCGACGCGCGGCGGTCGCACGCGACGTCGGCGATTGAATGGCGAAGGCATCATGGGCGACCCACGCCGAGCCAACTGCTAGTTCTGGCTGAAGTCGAACTGCTCCGTGTGCTTGCGGCCCAGCGGGTTCTTGACGAACCGCTTGCGGCATTCCGGGCAGAGATCGAAGCGGAGCTGCTGGTACACGTCTTCGCCGATATCGGCGCAATCGGCGACTTCGGAGCGTTCCAGGATTTCGTGAATTTCCTGCAGGTGATCGCGATCCTCGTCCAGGTCGTCTTGAGCGAGCGGATCGTAGGCGGCATAGACTTCGAGCTTCACGACAAACCGCAACTCGTTCTCCGCATCCATTTCGCGTCCGCAGAGGTCGCACGAGAAGTGAATCATGGCCGTAGATTTTCCCGACGGTGTAAATTGCCGGCGCCTTATCGAGGCACGCATTCCTCGGTGAGGCCGACAACTTCATCCTAAACCCCTCGCAAGAAGGAAGGCAAGCCGACTTGCGAAATTTTTCACGATGTTTTTGTCGGGCGAAAGTTTCCCCAATTCGCCACTTTCAGATACTTGCCAAGGCCGTTGCGACCTGCTAGCCGCGGCGCGCGGGGACGTGTCCGCCAGTCTGGCGGGTGACAAAGCTTTGACTAGAATGTCAGGACTTCCATTGGATGCACAACAATAGAGACGAGGCAAAGATGCGGCGATGGCTTGTGCTGGCGACGTTGATTGGTTTGCCCGCGACCATGACTCAAGCGGCGATGATTCCGCTGGCACAGTCGCGCACCGTTCTGTCCTTTGGCAACGCCACGACGCCGGAGGAAAGCGACAGCGATGGCGATCAATCGGCGGCTGCCGATTTCGGTTTGTTCGACGACCTGGTCGGACATGCGGCCCGCGCGGGTTCGGCCTCGTCCGACGGCTTCGCGTCGCAGAAATCCACGATCAAGCCAGGGGCTGTGAACGCCACGTTATCGGCCGACGCGTTTGTCGGCGCGTTTGGAATTGACGACGGCGCCGATGGCGGCAGTTCGTCACATTTTGATTTGGAGTTCGCGGTCGACACTCCGGGCCGCTACAAGCTCTATCTGTCCGGTTCCGCGAACAACAACGGCTCGGCGTCGTTGATTCTCACGGAAGAGGGGGGCGGCGTTAGCACTTATTGGGACACGACATTCGAGTCGTCACGCATCGAAGGCTTCTTGCTGAAACCGGGCGACACCTATTCGATTTCCGCGATCGCTTCGGCCAGCGGTTTTTTGAGCGGCGGCGGCGGTTCGCCGGACGGGCAGGCCGGCATGTCGTTCACGCTGCGACAAGTGCCTGAGCCGGCGTCGATCTACTTGACGTGCGTGCTCGCGGCATCGTGCGCCGCCATGGTAGTGGGCAAATCAAAACCACGCGTGAAGGCTGATTAGAGTTCCAGGAACTCTTCCAGTGCCTCGCGCATGATTGCCAGATCCGGTTTTCGGCCGGTCCAGAGGGCGAGCGAGGCCGCCACGTGCCGCACGTAGATCGCCAGCCCATCTACCGTCGGGCAACCTTGGGCGCGGGCGTCGCGTAAGAGTTGCGTCGTGGGATGCATCGTCGCGTCGGCGACAATCGTTTCCCGTCGCAAAGTTTCCACGCGCAACGGAACACGAGCGTGCGGATCATTCGATGCAATCGAAGTGGCGTTCACCAAGACGTCGCAATCATCCGGAATGGCGAGCGGTTGTTCCCAGCGATCATAGGTACAGTCGAGGTGGTAGGCGTCCCGCATCAGCGCGGAGAGGGCTTCGCCGCGCTCTTGCGTGCGATTGACGACCAGTAATCGAGCGATGCCCGTTGTGGCAAGTTCGGCGGCGACGCTCCGTGCCAACTTGCCGGCGCCGAGTAGTACGACACGCTTGCCGGTGAGCGGCCCGAGGTTGGTCAGTGCCGCCACGACTCCGGCGCCAAGCGTATTTGTCGCGCGCCATCCATCGGTGTCGCGCACCAGGCAATTGGCGACTTGCGTACGTGCGGCAGAGTCTGACGTCGTCGTGGCCAGTGAAACGACGGACTCGCGATGTGGGTCGTCGAGGTGCAAGCCGCGGAAGCCCATCGCCCAAGCGCCGGCGATTGCGGCTGCCAGGCTGTCCGGGCTGACTTCCAGCGACAAGAAACGCGTGTCCCAACCCCACGCCGCGAGCGCGCGCTCGATGACGAATTGCGCTGGGTTCCCGGCGACCGGTTGCGTCAAAAGGGCGATCACGCCCTGGGATGAATCCTGCATAACGAGCGCGCCTGCCCTTGCGCTGCGATCGTGGCGATAGGAGGAGTGTGCCACCGGCATTCTCGCGATTGCGGAGCGGAACTTCAACGAGGTCGCGCGCCGAACGACGCAATTGACGTGGCACTCCGCGCAGGGCTGAGGCAGAATGGCACGAATGGAATGGCAATCCAAAATCCTGCGGCTGCTCGTATTGGCGCATGTTTGCGTCGCGGTCGCCTGCTTTGCAGTGCCCCTTGATGCGACCGGCATGGAGGGACTGATCGCCTTCACGTTCGGCGTGGCGTGCTGCCAGATTAACTCCGCCGCGGCCTGGCCGGTACTGGCCCCGATGCGATGGTTTTGGCGCGTGCTGTGGATTGTGCCCCCGGTACTGGCTTGGTCCTGGATTCATGGTTACATGCGGAATGGCCTCACGCAGTGGCTGGCGCTCTGCACGCCGATGGCCGCGATCACGGCGTTGATCGCGGGCGGCGCGCGGTTGTTCTTTGGCTACCGCTTCGAGCGCCTGCAAAACACGGCCGTGACAGGTGCGCCCGCCGGCTCGCTGGAGACGCGGCAGTTTTCGCTGCTCTTTCTGATCATCTTGACGACGCTGGCAGCGATCGGCTGCGCGCTGGCTCGCTATTTCACCGCGACCTGGAAGCAATACGCCAATGAGCTCGTGGTCTACATCTCCGTAGCGGTGCTGACCGACGCGGCGTTGACTTACACTTGGCTGCGCCCGAAGTCCAACGCCTGGTTGCGCGCCGCGTTGCTCGCGGTGGTGAGCGTGGCGAGCGTCATGGTCCGCGGCACAGCCATTTCCGGGCCCGATGGGCTCAACATACTCATCAGTACGTCCCACATCGCCGCGAGCGTATTGACGTTGCAATCGATGCGCGTCGGCGGCATTCGGCTGGTGCGCAACGTTCGACAAGGCGAAGCAAGTCGTGCGCTTAGTTAGCTTGGCGTCCAAACCCGGCCGGTGGCCGCCGGCGCGATTCCCATGCGGCGTGCCTTAATCCGCACATACGGCGGCACAAACTGACTTCGATGTGAGAACGTGCCGGCTTCGGCTTTGGGATTCGCGTGGAATGGTTCCAGCAGATCTTCGATCATGAAGCCCGCGCGACAGAGTCCGCCGAGCAAGTCTTCCCAGCGGTGTAGAAACTCCAGCGTGCCTTCCTCACGATGCAGGCTGTGCGCCACCGGAGGGAGCGGTCCGGCGCGATAGTACGGCTCGCGCACCAGGTAGCCTTGATCCGTGGGCTTCACGTCTGCTTGCAAGCTGACCGGTTGCTTGTGTTGGCTGACATAGACACCGCCGATCGCCGTCACGCGCGCGACTTCGCGATACACCGCGCGAATGTCTGGCAAGTAACAAGTGCTCACCGGATGGACGACGATCTCGAACTCGCCCGCGCCCAACGACGTGAGGTCGTCCATCGAGGCTTCGACGGTGCGGACTTGCAAGCGCCGCTCCGTCGCCACTTCGCGATCGAGCGCCAACATTGCGGGGCTGATATCGACGACGGTCACTTCGGCGCCGGCCGCGGCATAAATCACGCTATGTTTGCCGCCGCCCGCGCCAAGGCACAGCAAGCGCTTGCCAGCGATGCTGTCGCCCAGCCAGCCGACGCCGTCGACGTTGCGCAGCGGATCGAAGAAGTCCTCGTCGCCGGCGGGCTTTGTAAATCGCCCGCGCGCGGCTACCCGCGCATCCCAGGCCCGGCGATTGTGTTCCCGGACGGCGGCGGGGCGAATCGGTCGATCGTCGGACATTTGGCAAGTCTCAATCGCTATCGGCAAAGGTCTCCATCATATTGCAAAGTGGTGAACCCGGCAGCAGAGGGCATTCGCGCAACGAGCTCCGCAAAGCTGCACCTCCAGAAATTGCGGCCGGATTTTGCTTTCAGGTCCCGTCGGGGCGACACGCCAATCATGGTGCGCGTCAAAGTCTGCGTCGCCCCTTCGGGACCGCGTAGATTCAGCAGCGTCGCCGGCGATTCGCTGCCGCGAATGCCGTCAGTCCGATCAGGGCCAAGGCAATCGCACTCGGCTCGGGCACCGCGGGCCCGACGGCGCTGTTCGCAACCGAGACTGCGTCCAAATCGAACTTGGGCGAGGTGCTTGGATTGCCGTCATCGAGGACGCTGAATCGCACCCAGCCGATGCGTTCGAGCCCCGTCGATTCGAGATCAAGCCAGGTTCCGCCGCCCGAGCCGGCGAACAGGTCCAAGATGTCCGGCGCGACGGCGTCGAAGTAAGTAAGTCCGGCGAGATCGGCGAGAGCGCCGTCGAACGGCAGGCCAAAATCGCTCGGCGCACTGCCGGGCGTGTCGGCGAACGGGCTCACGACGTCGCTATAACCAATCGTGGGTACGTCGAAGAGTTGGCTGCCGAGCGAGACCCAATCGTGGCCGTTGGCGCTGACTTCCAACAGTACGGCATCCGCGCTGAACGTCCCGGCGGTGGCGCTAAGTGGGTTCGAGGCGACGCCGTTCGGGTAATCGTTGTCGATCAGCCCGACGTTGACGAAGACTCCCAGATCGCGACCCAGGGCCGACGGCAGAATGAAGTTCGCCAACTGCAGTTCGAGCACGCCGCCTTCGCCGATCGACACGACTTCGCTCGCCAGGTAGGGCGGATTGAAAGCACTGACGACGCCCGGAAACACGCCGACGCCGGTGAAACGCGCGGGCGAACCGAGCGCGGTCGCGGGATTATCGAATCCGGCCGCGGCGCCTTGGCCGACGACGAACTCGTTTACTTGCGCGGCGAATGATGCGGCGCGCACTTCAGATCTCGTTGCCAACATGACGGTCAAGAGAACGATCCAACTGCGCATGTTCATGGTGATTCCTCAGAGTAAAAAACTTAGGAAAACAGTATTCAGTAGTTCCGGGACTTGCGAACGAATTGGCGAGCGCTATTCACGTTCTGAATCGCGTGTCAATGCTGGACCAGGCCGAAGCGATTTCGACGTAAGAGACGCGAGCTAATCGCCGCTAGTCCGATCGACAATAACGCCCAGGAAGCGGGCTCCGGCACGACGGCGGTGGGAACTCCTGCGCCAAAGTTGTTACGCACGTTGTTCAGATCACTCACGTTGACGGCGCCATCTCCGTCCGTATCGCCCAATCCGCCGCCGCCGAAATGGTTGCGAACGTTGTTCAGGTCCTCGACGTTCACCTGGCCGTCCCCGTCCGTGTCGCCAAGCACGGCGTTAATTGCACGCAGCGCAGCATGGGGATTCTCCGCAAACGCGCTGAAATCGAACGTTGGCGTGAAGGCCCAACTGTCCCAGGCGCCGTCGGTGAGCACGCGACTCGATGCGCCAAGTCCGGAACTCGACCACGCGCCGCCGCCGAACGGGCTGCTGTCTGCCACGCCGTAATGCCAGAAGCCGAGGAACCAACCTTCCTCATAGACGTCTTCAGGATCCAAAGGAACAGCGCCGTCCGCTGATCCCGAGACGTCGGCGAGGCCCTTGTCATCGAACGCCGTGCCGTCGTCGAGCGCGAAATCCAGGTCGCCGTCGTCATAACCGATGCCGAAGACAACGCTGATGGTACCGCTGTTTCCTGGCACTTTGGCAAAGAATCGAGGATCGGCTTCCAGGATCGCCAGGAACATGTCGGAACCTTTGGCCTCGCCGTCCCAGCGATAACCCCAGACACGACTTTCGTCCTCGGCGGAGCCTTCAACCCAGTCGACAACCAACGCCGCGCGATGGGCGCCATCGCCTGTCCAGAATTGAATGTCGTCAAAGTTATCGACCGGCCCACCGACGGCCGTCGAGGTTAAAGCGAGCAACAACAAACTTAGATAACAACGCACGATGCAGACTCTCGTTGAAATAACCAGCGAAACGTTACCACGCGTATGACTTTGGCTAACGCACGTTCTCTTGACCCGCCTTGGTGAGCAGCGAGTTCAGCACGCCCTGCTCCGTGGCGTCCGAGAGAAACGCGACATGGCCGTCGCAAAACACGACCGAAGCGCCGCCGCGGTGCGGCCCGCCTAACTCATTGCCGAGCCCCGATGCGGTGTTGATCGGCGTGGCGCCTTCTTGCGCAAAGACGTTGTGACCGTTCGCCCATTCCATTTCCGTAGCGCGGCGATCGCGGGCTTCGCCGATCAAGGCCGTGTTCGATGCGCCATCCTTGATTTCACGCATCCGCACCGGCGTCTCGTAAAGCATCACGCCCAAGAACTCCGGCTGGAGCCAGTGGGGAGCGTTTTCACGATTATCCGTGCGCCCGACGCCCTCCACGCCATAGATGCCGGCGAAATCGGTGAACGCCATGCCGCGCCACAGTCCGATCCGATTCACCAGCGTATCGCCAGCGGTGCTCGGACAGAGAAAGACGGGCAGCGTCATCGCGCCCGCTTCACGATTGGGACTGGAGTACGATTTGGTCTCCAGATCAAAGCGCCGGAAGAGCGCGTCCTGTTCCAGGTAGGGCAGTAGTTGCACGTTCCAAGAAAGAAATCGCAACTGGTTCGGTCCGCCGAATCGACAACCGACGCACCCCGTGGGATAGGCGCGGCGCGCGTGTTCGTGCGTCGTCACCGCCAGTCCGAGTTGCCGTAAGCGACTTTGGCAGTCAATGCGGCGAGCGCTTTCGCGCGACTGTGTCAGCGCCGGCAACACGAGCGCTGCAACCACGCTCGTGATCGCGATGACGACGAGCAACTCCACGAGCGTGAAGCCCCGTGACCGGCGCGCAGCGCGAATCCCACGCGCGCGCCGATGCGCGCAGCGCAAATCCGAAAATGGCATGACCTACCGTCGACTGGGGTTAGAGCGAACGGTCGTTGCGGGTTTCGCCCTCGCGAAACAATCCGCCGTTAACGCACTGGTAGGTCTTCTGACTCGTGAGCCGGTTCGCCAGACCTTCTCGCCGCCGCGACGACCAAGTCATCAAGGTGGCAATGGTTTCTAAGAGTGGCGACCGTGTGCTCACTTACAGCGGCGGGGCCGTCCCGGAATCTCACCGGAGTTCCCTGTTCGTCGATCGGAAAGCGATTTCACGACCGACCACCAGCACACATCGCCCATCACGCTAACTGGGGCAATTCCGTTTGTCAAGCGCAACGGAACTCCGTTCGAATTAAACCGCGTCGAGCGCGTTAAGCCCAGGGAAGGCCCTCGGAGTCTTCTCCATTGGTTAAGACTTTGGTGGCCTTCCCTGGGCTTGTCGGAGACGGCGCGTGATTCGACAAACCATTTGCCGAGCAATCCTTTCCGCCAGCTCAATCGTCTATAATCGAGCTGGAATCATTGCGAGGCGACTCGACCATGCGATTCGGATTCTCGACGCCATTTCTGACCTTCCGACTACGGCTCCCGTCGTTGCCGCGCCGCTTTAGTTTCGCGACGTTGTTGCTGCTCGTCGCGCTGGCCGCGGTGCTGCTCTCGTGGCGGCGCGATCACCTGGAACTCCATTCCGAGATCGCCCAGCTACGCGGCGAGCAGATGCGTCGGGACCGCGCCAACGCCCGCTGGGGCGTCGAACAATTGTTGGGCGAGCCGGATACGGAAAGCTACGGCGACCAAGTCACGGCCTGGGCGCCCGGCACCACCGACGGCCAGGCAGAGTGGATCGTCGTCGACTACGCCGAGGAAGTTTCACCGAAGTCGATCGAGGTCTACGAAACCTACAATCCCGGCGCGTTGGTGAAGGCCAGCATCTTCGACAGCTTCGGCCGCGAAGTCGTCGTCTGGGAAGGGGCCGACCCCACGCAGCCGCCCGCCGCCGGCGGGTTGTCGAAACTCCCGGTCAGCACGATCTGGAAAACCCGAAAAGTGAAGATCTACCTCGACTCGCCGGCCGCGCCCGGGTGGAATGAAATCGACGCGATCGGCCTGGTCGACGCGGACGGCAAAACGCACTGGCCAATCAACGCCACGGCCAGCAGCGCCTACGGCGGCCGGGAATCCGGTCGGGGGTATGTGCCCGGCTCCGGTACGGTCACCTTCGGGGGCGTCAGTCCGCAGATGATCATCCAGGAAGAAGAACCTTTGCTGGACTTCGGTACCGACGTGAACGTTCCTGTGTATTCGCGGTAGGGTGGGCCGGGACAAGAACTTTTCCCTTGCCAGACCGCCGATCGCGAGGCAGAATACCGATATGAACGCTGCCCGTGGCTATCGATTTTGGTTCCACTTTACCGCGTCTCGCGCGGGTCTGGAGCCGGTCTGTAGCTAATCGCAGCCTGACCGAACAACCACCAGACCCCGCGAGCCAACCAGCTCGCGGGGTTTTTTTGTTGGACCAATGCAGAAGTTCACCACGGAGAACACGGAGGACACGGAGGAGAGAGGGGAGTGGCATTTTTCACCGCAGAGGCGCTGAGACGCGGAGAGAGAAAGGAGTGGGGGGAATGTCGAAGTTCGAAATCCGAATGACGAATGAATGTCGAATGTCTGAATGACGAAGGACTGAAGGCCAAGTGCCATCACGATTCGAGTGCGCTGGTCGGTAGCGGGACATTTAAGCATTCGTCATTCGGATTTGATTCGACATTCGGATTTCGAACTTCGACATTCCCTCCCTCCCTCTCTCCTCTGCGTCTCAGCGCCTCCGCGGTGAAAAACGAAATCACTCTCTGCTCCGTGTCCTCCGTGCTCTCCGTGGTGAATCAACGAAATAACTATCGCCACACCCAAAGCCAGGAGATCGTCCCGTGATTGTTGTCATGAAGCCCGGCGCGTCGGAGCAGGAGATTCGTCATACGGCTGAGCGCGTGGAGTCGCTTGGTCTCAAGGCGCACATCATTCAAGGGACGGAGCGCACGGTGATCGCCGCGATCGGCGAGAAGCGCGCCGAACACAAGCTGTCGCTGGAGAGTTCGCCCGGCGTCGCCGAGGTGGTGCCGATTCTCGCGCCCTATAAGGTCGCCAGCCGTGAAGTGAAGAAAGAGCCGACCGTCGTGACTGCCGGCAGCCTCGTCGTTGGCAATGGACAGATCGGCGTCATCGCCGGGCCTTGCTCCGTGGAGACCGAGGAGCAGATTCTGAAGTCGGCGCAAGCGGTCAAAGCGGCCGGCGCAACGGCGCTTCGCGGCGGCGCGTTCAAGCCACGCACCAGTCCGTATAGCTTCCAAGGGCTGAAGGAACAGGGGCTTAAATTGCTGGCCGCGGCGCGCGATGCCACGGGCCTGGCGATCGTCACCGAAGTCGTCGCCACCGAGGACGTGGACCTCGTCGCCAAATACAGCGACGTGTTGCAAATCGGCGCGCGCAATATGCAGAACTACCGCTTGCTCGAAGCCGCCGGCAAGTCCGGCGTGCCGGTGCTGCTCAAGCGCGGGCCGTCGGCGACGATGGAGGAATTGCTGCTCGCCGCGGAATACATCCTCGACGCCGGCAACCCCAACGTGATGCTCTGCGAGCGCGGCATTCGCACGTTCGAGACGCACACGCGATTCACGTTGCCGCTGGCGTCCGTCCCGTACCTGCGCGCCAAGACGCACTTGCCGATTGTCGTCGATCCCAGCCACGGCACCGGACACACGTATCTCGTGCCGGACATGGCCGCCGCCAGCGTCGCGGCCGGCGCAGATGGCTTGATCCTGGAAGTCCACCCGGACCCGGAAAACGCACTCAGCGACGGCTATCAATCGCTGAGCTTCCCGCAATTCACCGCCACGATGGACCGCTGCCGGAAAGTGGCAAAAGCACTCGATAAAAAGCTCGGCGGGTAAGCGTAGCTTGCGTGTGCTGTAGCGCGGGTGCCTGGGGCAGGGGAAAAAAGTTCGAGCTCACCATGGTCAAACATCTGGGGCTTCGCTGAGTGCGTCAACAGAACGCCTCGATTCCCCAGCTCTGTCGGCCTTGCACACTTTGTTCGCTTGCCTCAGCCCCAGGCACCCGCGGCGCGCACATGTGCATAGTCTTGAGCCGGAAGCGTCAGCGCCCGGAGCGCATCGCGTTGGACGAATTCGCGAAGCGATCAGCGTCGTGCGACGGATTGGCGCTAACTATCAAGGTAGAGATAGAAGTGGTGCAGTGGTGATGAATCGGAGTCGAAAGCGACTGCAACTTTTTTGCCTGTTCGAGACTCTACGATATACCAAGGCAAGTCGTCGCCGCGGGCGTCAACGATCGTGAGGTACTCCTCGACGCCCTTGCGCTTCGTATCAGAGTGCAGGCGAAACACTTTGCCGCCGTCGGAAATATACGCGCATGGCTTGCGATTGTCGTCGTCGGGATCTCCGACCCGCGATTCGTTGGTGGTTTCAATCCATTCGCGAAGTCGCGTATGGAATTCCGATTTGGAGAGGGGCTGACTTTGTGACGTAGGTACGAGCGGCATTTGATCCTTCGGTATTTGGACGAAAGACACGTGCGATTCTAGCCGCGTAATCCCTACCGCCGCTACATCTCGCCAGTCGCGCGGCATTTCTGCAACCCTCGCCGCACTTCTAACTTGGACCAGCGCGCTCCGCAACTACGCTGGAATCTTGTAGCGGTTTGCCTCTGCGGCGAGAACCGCACGCACTTATTGGCGGTCGCGACGGCCATTTTCACCGGAGATTTTGCTTCATGAGTTTGTCACTGCGTCGAATTTGTGGCGCGGCGATGGTCGGTCTGCTGGGCTTGGTCCTGGCCGCGCCGGTCCATGCCGACCCCCTGAGCGCGAGCGGGCTGTTGCTTCCCGTCCCGCAAGAGTTGAACCCCTCGGATGGCAACACGGTCAATTCCATTGTCGCCGGCTTCGGCGCGAACAACGCCTTCAGTGGCGAACTGACCACGCTGGTCATCGAGAACGATTCCCGGAATCCGTATGGCGGTCTGACGTTCATCTACCAAATCTTGAACGACGGCCAGGAAGGCTCGAACTCGATCGGCCGGTTGGCCATCGATAGTTTCATCGGCATCGAGCAGACGGACGTCAGCTACCTGGTGGACGACGACGCCGTCGCGCCGGTCTACGCCGATCGTGGCGTCAACGGCGCGATCGTGGGTTTCAGCTTCTTCACCTTTCAGGGCGACCCGCACACGGGCTTCCTGAATCCGGGCGACATGAGCTCCGAGTTGATCGTACATACGAACGCCCGCGGTTATCAGCAGGTTGTGGCGTCGATCATTGACGGCAGCGTCGCGCAAGCGGCCAGCTTTGGACCGGTGGTCCCCGAGCCTTCGTCGATCGCGCTGCTCGGTCTGGGCATTGCCGCGGCGGGTCTCGTGGCGCGTCGCCGCAAGTAGTGCGTGCAGAACAGAGAAGTGGAAGCAGAGTAGAGAGCGAGAGAGAGTTAGGAACCGAGAAGCACACGAAAGCCGGGCCGCTCCGCAAGGACGTCCCGGCTTATCGTTTTTTTGCAGTTGGGCTGCCCGCGAAACACGCGAAAGGACGCGAAAGGGAACAGTGGAACATTGTCCACGGAATACACTGAAGCACACGGAAAGGGGAGGACGGAAAGCGGCGAGCGGAACCAAGCATCGCGTTCTAACAAACCTCTCACACAATTCTTCCGTGTGCTTCCGTGTATTCCGTGGACTATGTTCCTCCGCCCCATTTCGCGTGTTTTGCGTGTTTCGCGGGCTAAACTCCGGGTTCCTCTCGGCGTCGCGCCCCGGTTGTTGGCGGAAAAGTCCGCCACTATAATTTGCGATTCGCCGCGGCACCCACGCGCCTCCAATACACCCCCAGCGGACGGCTTTCGCCAGTCCGGATTTGCCCAATTTCAGGAGCATTTGAAGTGCCTATCCGTGTTGGTATCAATGGTTTCGGCCGCATCGGCCGCCTGGTGTTTCGCAATTTGGCGGCTCGCACCTCCGAGTTCGAGGTCGTCGCCATCAACGATCTGACCGACAACAAAACGCTCGCCACCCTGCTTAAGTACGACAGCACCCATCGCCGCTTCCAGGGCACAATCGAGCACGACGAAAACTTCCTCACCGTCAACGGCAAGAAGATCAAGGCCCTCGCCGAGCGCGACCCGGCCAAGCTCCCCTGGGGCGAGATGAACGTCGACGTCGTCGTCGAAAGCACCGGCTTCTTCACCGCCCGGGCGGACGCCGCCAAGGGCAAGGCCGGCTACGACACCCACCTCGCCGCCGGCGCGAAGAAGGTGATTCTGAGCGCTCCCGCGAAGGACGGCGCCGATCTGACCTGCGTGCTGGGCGTGAACGACGACAAGCTCACCCGCGAGATGAAGTGCATCTCGAACGCCAGTTGCACGACGAACTGCCTCGCCCCGCTGGCGAAGGTGTTGCACGACACCTTCGGCATCGAAAAAGGCTTGATGACGACCATTCACTCCTACACAAACGATCAGCGTTTGCTGGACCTGCCGCACGATAATCTCTATCGCGCTCGGGCCGCTGGCGTGAACATCGTCCCCACCACGACCGGCGCCGCGAGCGCGGTCGGCCTGGCGATTCCGGAACTGAAGGGCAAGCTCACGGGCATCTCCCTCCGAGTTCCCACGCCCGATGGCAGCGTCACGGACTTGACGGCGCTCATGAAGAAGAATGTCACCAAGGAAGAAGTGAACGCGGCGATGAAGAAGGCCGCCGACGGCCCGATGAAGGGAATTCTGGAATACACGGAAGATCCGATCGTTTCCAGCGACATCATCGGCAACCCGCACAGCTCGATTTTCGCCGCCGATTGGACCCAAGTGCTCGACGGCAACCTGCTCAAGGTCATCAGCTGGTATGACAACGAGTGGGGCTACAGTTGCCGCACCGTCGACCTGATCGCCCGCGTCGGCAAACTGCTGTAACGACGGTAGCTGAGAGAGCCCGCGAAACACGCGAAATGACGCGAAAAGGGAAGTTGGAGGTCGTCCACGGAAGACACGGATGAAGTCAGAGGACAGGTTGGTTCATACGCAAACATTGTTTGTGACTGCTAGCTCTCCTCCACTTTCCGTGTCCTTCCGCGTTTTCCGTGGACCAACCTCCCTCCCGTTTTTGCGTTTTTTGCGTGTTTCGCGGGCCACTCCGCCCCTGACGCCTCAGATTCGCGCGCGGTAGAATTTCTTCCCGCTAGAAATCCGCGCTTTCCCGCCGGGGCAGAATTGCGCCCCGTCACATAAACAGCACATTTCGCCGAGGAGTTTCCGCCATGCCGCTCGTTCCCTTGCGTCTGTTGCTCGACCACGCCGCCGAAAACGGGTACGGCCTGGCCGCGTTCAACGTCAACAACATGGAACAGATCCAGTCGATCATGATGGCCGCGAAGGAGACCAACTCCCCGGTCATCGTGCAGGCCTCGCGCGGCGCGCGAAAGTACGCCGAAGACGTCTACCTGCGCAACCTGATGACGGCCGCGGCGGAACTCTATCCGCAGATCCCCATCGCCATGCACCAGGACCACGGCAACAGCCCGGCCACGTGCAAGAGCGCGATCGACATGAACTTCACGAGCGTGATGATGGACGGCTCGCTCAAGGAAGACGGCGCCTCGCCAGCCGATTACGACTACAACGTGCAAGTCACGCGCGAAGTGGTGAAGCTCGCCCATAAGGTCGGCGTCAGCGTGGAAGGGGAACTGGGTTGCCTCGGTTCGCTGGAACACGGCTCCGGCGAACAAGAGGACGGCCACGGCGCCACCGGCACGCTCTCGCACGATCAGTTGCTCACCGATCCGGATGAAGCCGAACGCTTCGTCAAGGAAACCGGCGTCGACGCATTGGCCGTTGCAATCGGCACCAGCCACGGCGCGTATAAGTTCACCCGCAAGCCGGACGGCGAAGTGCTGGCAATGAGCCGCATCGAAGAAATTCACCGCCGGCTGCCGAACTGCCACTTGGTGATGCACGGCTCGTCAAGCGTCCCGCAAGAGTTGCAGGACATCATCAACAAGTTCGGCGGAAGCCTCAAGCAAACCTGGGGCGTGCCGGTCGAAGAAATCCAACGCGGCATCAAGTCGGGCGTCCGCAAAATCAACGTCGACACCGACAACCGCCTGGCGATCACCGGCGCGATTCGCAAGGTCCTCGCCGAATCCCCGGAAAAATTCGACCCGCGCGATTACCTGAAGCCCGCCCGTGACGCCATGAAACAAGTCTGCGTCGACCGCATGGTGGCCTTCGGGCAGGCCGGGAACGCCTCGAAGATCAAGTCAAAAAGCTGCTCGGAGATGGCCGCGTTTTATAACTGACGCGGAAGACAGGAATCGAATAAGCTCAAAACGGCACGGAAGCAATCTGGCTTCCGTGCCGTTTTCTTGTTCCATGAGATCCCGTAGGTCAGGCACCCCAGTTGAAGAAAAAAGGGCGGCATCGAAATCAACCACGGCGGCATCCGGAATCGATGCTGGCCAATTGCCTGACGGGACCAAGCGTCGATCTGTCAGGCAAATAGCGAGCCTGAATTGGGGATGTTGGTTGACCTCAACAAGGCGCAACGCGCCTTGGCTTCGACCGGGGTGCCTGACCTACGAAAATGGATGCCAAGTCTCATGCATTTAAGATTAGCACGATGCAAAACAGTAGCACGATTGCGCCCGGTACGAGAGCACTTGCTGTGCCCAGGCACGATGTCCACGTCACTAGATCGCGATTGGTAATCAGCATCGCGATATACAGCATGGCCAGAATGCTGGCGCCAAGGTTCAGCAACATGCAGCTGCCGAAAATGAGGACGAAAAAGGCGTCGAGCGAAATCGTATCGCCGACGGCCTCACCGACGAACGCGCACGCGACCAGTGTGAGTATCGAGAGGCCCGGAACGAGTCCGGCGACTTCTCCGAACGTGAGCGGCCCGCTGCGTCGACCGGTCACGAAATGCAGCGCCATGATCATGGGACACCCCAGGAGGAGGCCGCTGAACAGGCACATCAGCGTCATTCCAAAGAACGTCCAGCCGAGATCGCTTTCGTAATCGTTGTTCAGATTATTTTCGCCGAAATTCCAGCGCGAAAACGCCATCCCCACGGCGCAGCACGCCGTCAACACGAACACATCCACAATCGCCATCCGCGGGCTCATCGGCTTAAGCCCGACGTTGCGCTCGGTCCGCCAGTGGATGTTGGGGAGGTCGTCCATCGCTCTTGCCTTGTTTCAAGACTAACCGACGAGCACCGACGCAAATAACAGCAACACCACCAACGCGGTCGGCATCATCGCCACCAGAATGCCGAAGTAGTCCGTCCATGGCATGCCTGCTCGCGTCGTGATACGATAACACATGAGCGCCGCCGCGGCGAAACCGCCGAACAAATTCAGCAGGAAGAAGAAAAAGAATAAGTTGGCCATGAGTTCTTCCGGACTCAAGGGATTCGACGACGAGCGGAACATCGCGACGAAAGCCAAGGACGCGAGGCAGGAGATCGCCGGCATCAGTCCCAGGATTTCTCCAAAGGTGAGATCATGGGGCCTGCGGTCGGTGATTGTGAGCGTCGCCAACAGCGCTGGATGCCCAAACACTACGCCGCCGAACAGGCAAGGCAACGCCACTCCGAAGACAAACGCTTCGACGCTGGATCCGAACGGATTCGCGTCACTTTCACTGGATGCTAACCATCGCGCAATTCCCATCCCCAACGCACAACAACCGGTGAGCACGAGCACGTCCAGAATTGTCAACCGCGTCGGTTTCAATGTCGGAATAGCGCTAGTTGACTCGGAGGATTCGATGGGCGGCAGGATGTTCATTGGACGTCGATCGCACCTTTACAGGGGATTTCGTCGCCGACCAGGATGGCTCGCCGACAAAGCCGTGCCTCGTTCGCCGCTTTCCGAAAGTCCTGGGGTATCGCAGCGCGTCATTGACCTATACCCTCGTCGTGGAGAACCGTTCACAGAACTCGACCGACAACGCTATTGTCGAACTTGTCGCTGCGAACGACCTCATCGGTTTAACGTGGACCAGCGTGACGACAGGCGGCGCAACCGCCTCACCGTCCGGCACGGGCGAGATTCACGAAGTCGTGACATTGCCCCCAAGTGCGCGCATCATATATGATCTCGGCGACGGCGTCTCCGCAGGGTGCGAACTCTTCGCTGCGTACTGTGCAAGTTTCTGGCGCTGCCACGCCCGCATTATTGACCCCTGCGCTGCCAATGTCCGCCGTCACAACTTTAGCTCGGCGGCTTGGAAGAAGGAGCGTTTGAGGGGTTGATCGTGGTATTGCTGGCGGAG
>JAWXBP010000222.1 GCA_034440135.1 Planctomycetia bacterium | reverse complement strand
CGACTGAATATCTGAGAAGGCCAAACATTGATTTCGCCAGAAGCTCTAGGTCGACGCGCTTCTGCGCCAAGTTGCTCGCGTTTTGCGCGTACCACGGTGCGTTGGAACCCGGCAACACCGTGCTGCGACGCACGACCATTTGGAACTGGGCGAAATACGCATCATCGTCGGCTCCGTTGTACGCCGCCACGCTGACTATCCCGGAATCACCCAAGCCGATGAAATCGTACGCAAACCGGCGCGCCACATGCTTTTCGTTTTTCACCCACTGGCCGTCTCGGTAAATTTCCGAAGGAACGGTGGTGTAAAACGTGCTGGCCCTTCTTCCTTCAAAATCCATCGGATGAGGTCCTTACTGTTGCTTCGACGTTCTAAAAAGACCAGATCATACAGCACTTCGTTGCCCCCATGATCGGAAGCAACTCCTGTTGCACGGCGTGCAGTTCGGGTAACGCAAGCAGACGACGAGTAAACTCTTTCATATCGGGCGCGAGCGTATTTCCGAAGAACTGCACCGACGCGAACGCGCGCCCGAAAAAAAAGCCGTTATCGTCTTCGTCCACGTCGAACAAGTCGTGCGGGCCGATACAGATGCCCGGGTCGGTCGGCAGAAACAATTCTCGGATGGCGACCGGGATGTCGTGTGCGACCGCGCCGGAGATTCGAGTCGCGACCGGCGAATCGAGCAAACTGATATAAAGATACCGATCGGCGGTAATGTAATTCTTGATCTCTCGCCGGTCTTGAGGTACCGGCAACAATTTCGAACCGTAGTCATAGTCCTCGGCGCTTTGAAACTGTTCCCAACTTCGATCTGCATTCGCCTGCAGACTGACAACGTCAATTCTCGTCGGTCGAAGGTAATCGAGAATTCGATCCAAAAGTAGCCCGGCATCTGCCGGTTGTTCCGTCGAATAGACGCAAAGTACTCCATTCTGAGACATTTCAACTCCATGATTGTCCCACTACTCGTCGCTCGCATCCCAATCCGCGATGATCTTATACATTGTCCCAACCTTGATGAGGTCGATGATCGTGTCATCAGGCGTGTAATGAGAAAGGTAATCGCCGACTTGATGGATCATGTCGATCTGGTCCAACAACTTTGCAGTTTCTCCATCGGGCATGGCGGCGTAATTTCGGGCTTTAATTTCTTCGATCGAATCCCGAAGGGTTTCCAGCTCGGTCGCGTGCGCCGAGGTGTCCATCAGATTCCAAGCCGCGCTGGCGGCTCCCAAGATACCTAACAGCCTAATGAGATTTTTGAACCGCTTATTCAGATGCCAGCCGCTTCCGGCTGTCCAGCGACGCTCCGTACCTTGCGACACCCATATCTCGCGGCCACCCATCAACGCTTTCAATCTGTTAAGCTGAGGTGGCAAGATTGTTTTGTCGATGCTGGTCTTGATTTCCGCAAGGTCCGTAACTTTGTTGGCATCAAACACTTGTCCGACTTGGAAAAGCTGACCTTGTTTCATATATATCAAATCAACCTGAGTCGTTCCTGTAACTCCGCCGGGCGGGGAAGCACCGAGTGAAACAATCTGTCCGCTAATTCGGTTGACATACAAATCCGCCATCCAGCGTTGATCTGCGGCGCTGAGGATCAACGACGCCCGTCGATGAACTTCAATGCCAAAGGCGCCGGTATTGTTGCCGCCAGACCAGTTCTCGTTTTCCATTTGCTCGACAGCGAGCTCTTTGGCGGCACCCAGTGCGGCGATATGAGCCGGAGGCTCGCTAACGTCACCGGCAACGGCAGCCATCACTGCAGGATTATAGCGAAGTTGTGCGCTGTCGCTATGAAGAGTTACCCTCGGATAGGATTGCGCGAAATTCACTTGCGGTCCCGGCCTAACCGCAACAAACTCGGGCGTCTCGTACCGAGAACTTTGAGGGGATAGAGGCAACGGCTGTCTGGAAACAAAAAGCTGTGAAATCCCGCTAGTCCGCGGATCCGTGACTCGCACCTTATGCACTTCAAAAGCCCCGCGCGTGAAACCCTGATTGGCGTTCGGATCGACGCTGAGGTTGGAAGCGATCAGCCTATCGACGACGCGAAATTCCGACTCGCCGTATCCTCTTCCCAATATCTCGATCCGCGTCGCCGTCAGCCGCACCTGGTCGCTCTGCCATGTGCTTGCAGAAGAATTGGGTTTGAACTCGAACAAGACGGCGACGTCGGCGACTGCTTCGCTGACGGTCAACGCCTCGACGTAGAACGTCGTGGTGCCGCCGCCGCTTAGCCCCAACTGCGCCGCCGTGTAAACGCCCGGCGAGAGGTAATCCCCGCCGGCGCTGATCGATCGTTTGTCACGCGCCGCGGAGCCTGCGGTGCGCCAGAGCCGCATTGAGCCGTCGGGCAGGACATACGGATCATCCAACGACGCCTCAAGCGCAGCCGGATCAGAGGCGCTGTAGGTAACCCTTATCTGAGCCGACGAGTAATCGGCGTCCGGCACGGCAAACCGGATCGGCACAAGGCGGGTTGCGGTGGATTGATCATCCGAAGTAAAATCTTCCAAAAGATCAAACCCATCCGCGAAATCGGGAATGCCGTCACGATCGGAATCAGAATCGCTGATGAGCATGACCTTCCCCGGCCGAGCGTCGTCCCCAGTGACGTCCTCCACCGCGTCATCGGCCTTGCCGAACCGCCCATCATTATTCGAATCGATCGCCAGATCGATATCATTATCCGCGATCGCGCCTTGGGCTTTGAACGCGCCGCTCAGCCAATAGTTGCTTGAGGCGGCGAGGATCGCGATCACCTTTTCGCTGCGTTCGAAGAGGCCGTCGTCCACTGGGGTGAGCGAAAACGTCGCCGACGACTGGCCGGCGGGGATCGTCACGCCGGCACCGCCGCCGGCGTAGTCGGCGCCGACGATGGCCGCGCCGGCGAAGGGGTGCAACGCGACGATCAAATCGGCGACGGTGCTGCCGCTGCGCGAGACGGTAAAACGGATTGCCCCCGGCGTCGCACCGCCGGCGTCGGGCGACTCGGAACCGGACGCATCGCTGACGCCGATCGACACGACCGGCAGCAAGGTCGGCTCGCACGGCGGCGGCGGCGGGG
>JAWXBP010000221.1 GCA_034440135.1 Planctomycetia bacterium | reverse complement strand
CAGCAGGGTCAGCAGCGGCAGTAGTCGCGGTCGCACCACAATCACGCGTGGGGATTGCTTGCCCACGCCAAAGGAGATACGGATCGGTCAATGAAGCTTTTGGGACGGCCGTGGAATATCAGCACTCCCAGACGGGGTCAAGGTCGCTTGCCGAACGGTCGCGAGATACACTGCTTATCTGAATCGCCGAAAGTCGCCAATCGGCGTTCTTGATGGGCAATTTTACTCGCCGAGATCTTCGAGGGCGGCTTCGCTGGCCATTTTGCGGAGTTTCAACATCGCCCGCTTTTCAAGCTGGCGGACGCGTTCTTTGCAGACGCCCATGCGGTCCGCCAGGCTCTGCAAGGTCTCCGGCGCGGCGCAATCGTCCAGACCGAAGCGGGCGCGGATCACCATCTGTTCGCGCGGGTCGAGGCGTCGCAGAATCGTGGTCAGCCGGCGATTGAGTTCGTGCCAGCGTTGTTCCGTGATGCGCGCCTCGCTCTCGTCCGTGAGCTCGCCGACGAATTCCGCCGGGGGCGCTTCGTACCGCGCCCGTTCCTGTCGGCGCGTGACGACAAAGCGATACAGATTCCGGCGAATCGCGTAGGTGGCGTAAGTGCTGAAGCGGAAGCCGCGCGAGAAATCAAATTTTTCGACGGCCCGCATCAGCGACACCAGGCCTTCGCTCAAGAGCTCGTCCATTGAGTTCTGCGCGTCGACGAACTTCTTCACGACGGAGATGACGAGTCGCACGTTCGCCTGGACAATTCGATCCCGCAGATCTTGCGCCGTGCTGAGCATGCGGCAGGCTTCGTCCACGAGACGCGGCTCGGGAAGTTCGACGTCGATTTCGTTGCGTAAAACGGCAGCGCGATGTTTCCAATAGTTCATCTGGCAGAACGTGTCGGCCTCTTCAGCCGGCGGCAGCAGCTCGAAATCGGCCAGCCGACGCATCCGACTGCCGTTCCGAGTGGCAACGCCTGCCGAAGCCACGGCGGGTCGTGGGGGAGACAGCTTCTTGGCGAGGACCACGTCGGCAGCATCAGGCTGCTCGAACACGGCGTTGGAGATGAACTCGATTTTCGTCGTCTGCAGGCGGGAGAATTGTTCCGCGGCGCGCTTCGTCACGCGCTTTTTCGGCTTCAGAGTTCGCGTCATGTTGATGCTCCCCAAATTGCCCGAACTTGAACTCTCTGCGTTGCACTCCATCCACTCGTCTCGCGGCAAGAAGACTGGGGGCGAGCAACCTCGCCCCCAGCTTTGTGGGTTGGAACTGCCGCGAACGGCTATTACGGAATCAGCACGGTGTCGATCACGTGGATCACGCCGTTCGTGCATTCGATGTCGGCCTTGATCACCTTGGCGTTGTTGATCTTCACGCCGTCTTTGGCGTCGATCTTCACCTTGGCGTCCTTCAACAGCGTCTCGGCTTCTTCGAGCTTGACGACGTCGGCGGCGAGCACTTTGCCCGGCACCACGTGATACGTGAGGATCGCCGTCAACTTCTCCTTGTCCTTCAGCACGGCTTCCAACGTGCCTTCCGGCAGTTTCTCGAAGGCTTCGTCGGTCGGCGCGAAGACCGTGAAGGGCCCCTCGCCTTGCAATGCTTCGACCAGGCCCGCTACTTCCAACGCCTTGGCCAACGTCTTGAACGAGCCGGCCGCCACGGCCGTTTCCACGATGTCCTTGGGCTTTTCCGCCTTTGGCGCCTTACGGTGCGCGACCGTCTTCACTTTCGCGTTCTGGCAAGTGCCGGCGTCGAGCGCGCCCGTCGTGCCCAAGGTCGTTGCTAACACGCCAGCCAAGAATGTCCATTTGCTCCACATCGTCGCGTCTCCTCGAGGTGACTGAGTTGCGAACTTTGCGATCGCAGCAGCCTGATCTGCGACCCAAGACCCACCAGTCACGCGACCGGTGGATGAACGAGCGACGAAAAAAATCGTTCAAATCGTTCACATCAGTCTATCAAGACTTCGACGCTTGGCAACTGGAAAAATCATTCAATTCGTCCATCGAAGAGTCGTTTGTGACGTCGCCAGCCTAGCCAGCCGTGAATTCGGCATCGCCAATCTGGCGGCGGAAGGTAGAATTGGGCAAAGCTGACCGATTACCGCGGATATAGAAAATCGTTCACAAAGTCCATTTGCAGGAGTGCCAGGCGTTGACGCCGTTGACCCCCAAGCAGGTTGCTCGCGCCATTGGTGTGAGCGAATCCTCGCTCAAGCGCTGGTGCGATCGCGGAGTGATCGCCACGGTACGGACCGCCGGGGGCCATCGACGGATTGACGTGGCGGCGTTGTTGGCCTTTCTGCGTGAGTCGGGGCATCCGGTGGTGCGGCCCGAGGTGATTGGACTGCCCGCGGCCATCGGTTCCGGGCAGCGCACCTGGGAGCGCTCGCGGGCGCGCCTGGTGGAAGCGCTGATTGCGGGCGACGAAGCGTTGGCTCGGCAAGTGGTGTTCGACTTGTTTGTGTCCGGGCAATCGATCGCCAGCTTGGCGGATCAGTTGTTCCATCCCGCCATGAAGGAGATTGGTGATCGCTGGGATTGCGGGTCGGCCGAGGTCTATCAAGAACGGCGCGCTTGCGAGATTTGCAGTCGCGTGTTGTTCGAATTGCGCGGCGCTATCGCCGAGCCGGCGCCCGATGCGCCGCTCGCGATGGGCGGTACGCCAAGCGGCGACCCCTATCGGCTACCGACGGCGATCGTGGAGTTAGTCCTGCGCGAGGCCGGATGGCGCGCCGTGTCGCTGGGGTCCTCGCTGCCGTTCGAAACACTTACTGCCGCCGTGGCGAAGCATCAACCTCGAATGGTGTGGCTCAGTGTTTCGTACTTGGAGGACGCCGCGACGTTTATTGCAGGTTATCAGCGCTTTTACGAATCGCTCGCCCCGCGCCCGGCGATTGCGTTGGGCGGCGCGGCGCTGACCGAAGCGGTTCGCAAAGAACTCACTTATGCCGCCCACTGCGACAACATGCGTCAGCTGGTAAGCTTCGTCGAATCGCTGGGGATGGCTTCATCGGCGACGGCGCCGCTCCGCTTACATGATCAAGGCGATGTCGCTTAACTGCGATCCACTGGCGGGAGTCCGGCCTTGTATCACATCGCTTTCTGCACGACCGAACTGCGTAACGGCGGCGCCGAGCGTTGTTTGGTGGAGTTGGCGACTCGACTGGATCGCAGCAGGTTCCGTTGCAGTGTCGTTAGCCTCGCGCCACCGCCGAGCGATGTTGCACGCAGCTTGGCGCCACGTCTGGAAGCCGCTGGCGTGCCCGTTCAGTTCCTCAACGTCACGCGCACTACACAGGCCTGGCGAGCCTTGCGCGAGCTCACGCGCATCTGGCGGCGCGATACGCCTGACCTCGTGCAGACGTTTCTGTTTCATGCGAATCTGATTGGTCGTCTCGCGGCCTCGCGCGCCGGCGTCCCGCATATCGTCTCGGGCATTCGCGTTGCCGAACGGCGCTCGCGCTGGCGATTGCGTCTCGAACGCTGGACCGCCGGAAGTGTCGAGCGTCACGTCTGCGTGAGTGAATCGGTCGCGATGTTTTCTCGCGATGTCGGCGGGTTGCCGGCGGATCACATCGACGTGATTCCGAACGGTATCGACGTACGAACATATGAAAACATTTCACCAGCGACGTTAACTTCACTTGGCGTACAACAAGGCCGCCGCATCGTGGTGTGCATTGGCCGGCTCGATCCACAGAAGGGGCAACCCTGGTTGTTGGATCACGCCAGTGACTGGCTGAAACAACTACCGGAACACGACCTCGTGTTCGTGGGCGACGGGCCGGATCGCGCACCCTTGACGTCGAAGATTGCGTCGCTTGGCCTGCAGGATCGCGTGCATTTGGTGGGCTTTCGGGCGGATGTTCCGGCCATCCTCGCCGCCGCGGAACTTCTGCTACTCCCATCCGCCTGGGAAGGGATGCCGAACGTCGTGCTGGAAGCCATGGCCGCCGGCCGGGCGGTCGTCGCGCGGGACGTGGAGGGCGTCCAAGAACTGCTTGGGACGACGCCAAAATCGCCTCAAATAACGCCCGCCCATGAGCCGCAACTCCTTTCACAGCAAGTAGTTGCCATACTCAGCAACCCTCGCTTGCGTGAGTCTTTGGGGGAGCAAAATCGAATGCGCGCCGAGCGCGAATTCTCCCTCGAAAGTATGGTGCAACGCTACGACCAGCTCTACACGAGCCTGCTGATGCGCCAAGAGAAAAAATAATCCAACACATCTTTTATTTTCCTGGTGCCCGCAAACTCGGCTTGTTTTGGGCATCTTCATGAAAAACTTCTCATGTCCGTTTCGACCAGAGTGGTCGAACTGCTTGACGGGCGAAATGCTGAGGTTAATCTTGGGGCGAATTGGGGATCAGTGGGGCGAAGTGGTGATTCATGTTGCTCACCGGCACTTACCAACGCTCGGTGGACGACAAGCTTCGCATCGCGATTCCCAAACGACTCCGGGACGTCTTGGGCAGCAGCGTGGAACGCGGCCTGTTCATCACTCCCGGCACGGACGGTTCTCTGGCTTTGTACACGGAGGAGGTGCTCACCCGACTCGCCGAACGCCTGGCGGTCGCTTCTCCCACGCAACAGGACGTGCGCGCGTTCAACCGGCTCTTCTACGCCCAAGCGGAATGGGCTGAAGTGGATGGCCAGGGCCGCGTGCGAATCCCGACAGCCCTCGCGAAGTCGGCCGGCATCGCCGACGATGTCGTGCTGCTGGGGGTTCAAGATCACCTGGAGCTTTGGGACGTGGCCCGCTGGCAAGCGTACTTCGAAGGTCGGGTAGCCCAGTACGACGAGCTCGCGGAAAAGGCATTCTCGCCCAAGACAAGCGGCGAGACGTGAGCCTGGACGCGACCAACAAATCAACGATGGAAATGGGAGTGAAAGTTCGTCCGAGGGGTCGCCTTTGTGTGAAGCGGTGAGGAACGACTCACGGCCACGAGCCGTTCCGAATCACTTCGCAGGCGTGGAGGCAGGGAATGTCTCGCGTCGCGACGCGCGGTTCGACTCGCTCTTCTGGGGCGAATTGACCGCAATCGCCCAGCCTGCGAGGATGCAAGGAAGCATCCTAGGCTGGGCGTTTTTTTTTGTATAAGGTGCAGGTCGATTTCCACTTCCGTCCATGTGCCCGTGCTGCTGGAGGAAGTCCTGGCGCACTTGCGTCCCACGCCAGGCATGGT
>JAWXBP010000220.1 GCA_034440135.1 Planctomycetia bacterium | reverse complement strand
GGAGTCGATGGCATCGCAGGCGGCGGTTTCATCGCGCGTCGGCATGGGCACATCCTGCAACAAGTCGGGGTCCTCGGTCAAGCGAGCGAAAAGCTCGTCGCGGTTCGAGCGACAAGCTCGCGTGCTGGGCGTCGGCGCTTCGTCGGACCCACGTCGCTTCCGCCGCAACGCGTTCGCGCCGACGATGGCCACCCCGGCCAAGGCCACGGTCCACAGCAAGTCGTTCTCGGATTCCGCATCGCCGTCGCCTGAAAAACCGATTCCAGCATACTCGACGCCGGCCAAACCGGCAGCCTCGAACTCGTCCAGCCAGACTTCCGTCCCCGCGATGAAGCACGCGGAGAAGCGATTCGCGCCGCGGAGGCCGAGGGCGCCGGCGGCGATTTGCATGGCGCCGGCGACGAGGTCGCCTTCGCGCAGGCTTTGCACCCCGCTGTAAATCGAAGTCAGGCCTTGCACGTTGCCGGCCGTGCGGAGGGCGACGGTGGCCACGCCGCCGGTTAGGAAACCTCTGCCGGAGCTGCGGCCACAATCCCGAGTTCCTACTCGTCCCAGGGCAGAGTTGCAACGGTCGATGTTCTTATCGCAGGATCTTGACTTGTGACAAAGTCCTGATCAAACGGCCATCGTTTCTCTCCTAGCTCCTTTCCCAAGAGAAACCGCAAGAACTGCCAAAAGTTAGACGCAACGACGTATGCGAGATCTCGCGAGGAAGACATAGTATCTATAAAACATACTGGCTGTCCGTTCTCCGACGTCGCAACTAAGACGTAGTAATTCCCGCAGCCATCACCGGCAACTGGAATCCAGTCTTCTGCTTTCCATTCAGGATACCGACCCAAAATGGCGCGGATATCGGATCTGGGTGAACGCGTTTCAACGCCAAAAAGTCCGCCCGGACCGATGCACGGCCCATTGAGAAACGCTAAGAAACAACGGAACTCGCGCGGCATAATGATGCCCAAAGTATCCTCCGCACTCTTAATCTGTTCCTCTGTCGCTCCATCCACAGTCGGTTCTTCTGGCGGCCATTCCACAGCGAAACATAGCGCTCGCACATCGTTTGGAAGTTGCATCTCGTCGTCCTACGGAAGGAACCTGAATACATGTCCGAACATTCTGTCGATGTCCAGTGTCTTCTTCATGATTTCTGAGGCGCTTGGATCGCGGCCGTTCAATGACGTTTTGAAGTTGCTCCAGGCGCTGCTGACGAGACGGTGATTGTCTACTTAAGCCCAATCAAGTTTGCCGCGCGATTTGGGTCCGCTTTCGGAAACTTGTGCGCCCATTCCAATGGAATCCTATGGTGTACTTCCATCCCATCCCAGAACGCCCGGCGGTTGGTACGCGAGTGCCATACATTCCGCGCAGCTTCTCGATACTCGTCACTTTGGGTTCGGGTGAGCTTCTTCGGAACGCAAGCATTATGCACCAGTGCCCCCAGCCCATCCACCCGATAGACGTGCTCGGTCGTTTCGAGGTTGTAGAGGTACCCCGTGTAATCCAGGGGCGCGATGGATTCCACGCAATGGTGGCCGTCGATAGTGTCGATCTCTTCGCCGGGGCGCAGGTCGCCGACTTCAACATAATCCTGCCGGTCGACGGACCAGTACCGATGATTGTTCGTCACGCCCGTCGGTTTCTCCTGCCCCTCCAGGCGCAGGGCCACCACGTTGCGCCCATCCGTCTCATGCCGGAACGTGCCGGTCACGACGGCGCCTTCGCCGCTGTGGATCGGCGGGCACGGGCCGATGGCAATCACTTCGGCCTCGCCAATCGCGCCCATTTCGGGCAGATCGATGGGGATCGTCGCGCCGGCGGTCGCATTGAGTTGCTCGATCCAATCCAGCGGGCGGAGCAATCCAATCCAGAGACGCTGGCCGTCCTGCTTCCGCATTTCCAAGTCTATACGCCGCCAGGTCGCCGGGTCGGGTTCGACTTCGTCCACTTCCTCGCGCAGCGGGTTACGGCCTACCGTGCGCTCCCCGAGTGCAACTTCTTCGATGGCCTTGCTGCGCGTACCACGCGCATTTGGCTGCAATGATGGCACGGATGACGCGGCAACTTTCGATGCAGTTGCCTTTCGGTCCGTAGCGCCGGAGCGCAAGGATCCCCAACCGATTGCGCCTGCCAATAGCAACAAGCCGGCAAGCCATACGCGCGCCGCCCAGGCCCTCGCAGTTTGCGATCGATCCACGTCTGGCAAGACCCTCTTGCGGCTAGGACTACTGTTCATCACGCGCGGCAGCGTTATCGCGATAGGGTTCCCGCGCTCACAGTCGCAGCGGGAACCGGAATTGTCGCGATCGGCGATCCCAAGCGGTCGATCAGCGTTTTGCCGGTATGCGGCGGCGAACGCCAGACACTCTTCCGTAGCGGGTGAGGCAAATTCATTACTGAATGACTCGTAATCGATCACAGCCGGATCAATCGAGCCAACGTGACCTCGCCTGGGCAGTTCGTAATCCACTCGCCAATTGTCGTCCTCGGCCGCGGCAAACAGTGCGTCCAGAACCGCAGTTTCCGAGCGCCTCCGCGGACGAATAACTCGCCAGCCCACCACCCCAACGGAGGCAATCGCAACCGTCCAGAGCAAACTCGTGGAATCCGTTCCCGCATCCGCTTCATCATCCAACGCACCTTCAATTCCCATTCCGGCGAGCGCAACGCCGCTGTGGGGTCCACAGTTGACGAGAATCTGCGTCCCCGCGATAAAGCACGCGGAGAAGCGATTCGCGGCGCGGAGGCCGAGGGCGCCGGCGGCGATTTGCATGGCGC
>JAWXBP010000219.1 GCA_034440135.1 Planctomycetia bacterium | reverse complement strand
GGCGTACTCCGGGAAAAAAGGTTCCTAAGCAAAACCATTTCAACCCAAGTACGCCGCCCCTTTCAACTCACCCTCGTACACGACTTTCGGTTATATCTCTCTCGCTTTGGCTCAGCTATAGTGAGTACGTGCGACACACGCACGGTGAAAAGCACTTGATGCAGAACAGCGGACGGTTCCCTCTGGCAGCAAGTGGGCGAATCAATCTTTACCGGCTATTCCTGGAATCAAGTCACATCGCCATCAGCCCTTACGGATTCGTTGGACTCGTCGTCCCATCCGGGTTCGCCTCCGATTCCTTTTCGCAGCCGCACTTCACTGCATTGCATGGTGGCGGTCGAATTGTTTCTTTGTTCGACTTTGAGAATCGCAATGGAATCTTCCCGAACGTGGATCGACGTTATCACTTTTGCCTGCTCACAGTGACGGGAGCGATGGGATCGTATCCCCGTACCGATTTTGTCTTCTTCGCGCAAGACGAAAATGACCTTGCGGATCGGGCTCGCCACATCCAAATGAGTGCGGCTGACGTTCACAAGATCAACCCGATAACAGGAACAGCCCCGCTGTGCCGAAGTCGAAGAGACATGGAATTGATGATTTCTCTGCAAGACGGTCGTCCTATTGTCGCGGATCAGTCAGATGATGGCTGGCGCATAGAGCCAAATTTGATGTTCATGGTCAACTCGGCGATGACACATCACCGCTCGGCCGACGAATTGGAGCAAACGGGATTCGAGTTGCAGCGAAGCTGGTACGTGAAAGAGCTTGAGACTTGGCTACCGCTCTATGAAGGTAAGATGGTCGGTGCATTCGATCATCGAGCGGCAAGTGTTCGATTCGATCCTTCAAACCGAGTCCGCCGCAACCAGCCCGAAGACTTCACGCTTGAAAATCATCAAAAACCATCATCGCTGGCACTTCCCGCTTTCTGGGTGTCTGAGTCCGCCGTAGATTCGAGGTGTGGCGGCAAAGCGCATTGGTTGCTGGTGGTGAAGGATGTGACCTCAGCAACGAACGAGCGCACTTGCATCGCGTCGATCGTTCCGCGTGCTGCGTTGACAGACTCAGTACCTTGGATTCGCAGCCCTCACACAGCGGGATTGAACGCCTGCCTTCTCGCCAATCTCAACTCCTTCGCTCTGGACTTCGTCGCAAGACAAAAAGTCGCCGGACTGCATTTGCGTGGCCATTACTTGGCTCAGTTTCCTCTCGTTACACGGAGCAGCTACACGCAGCCGTGCCTGTGGGCTGGCAAACAGCAATCAGAAAGTTCGCTTCAGCAATTCATCCTGCCGCGAGTTCTGGAGCTGAGCTACACGGCGTGGGACTTGGAGCCGTTCGCGCGGGACTGTGGATACGACGGGCCGCCGTTCCGCTGGGACGAGTCGCGGCGGTTCCTGCTCCGTTGCGAACTCGACGCCGCCTTCTTCCACCTCTACGGCATCAACCGCGACGACACCGCTTACATCCTCGACACCTTCCCCATTGTCCGCCGTAAGGACGAAGCCAAATACAACGGCGAATACAAAACCAAAACCACGATCCTGGAAATCTACGACGCCCTTTCCGAAGCCACTCTTACCGGCCAACCCTACCAAACTCGCCTTGATCCACCCCCAGCCGATCCCCGCGTTGCCCATCCACCACGTGAGGTGTCGCAATGAGCCAGAATGGACATGACCCATTATCGAGTGACGACATTGTCCGATCTGTCACCGGGCTGTTCCACCGCCTGAACAGTGTTCTTCCGACAGATCAAACACTTATTTCTGTGCTTCCCGAAACGCCCGTGCAGCAGGCCCTTGCTCTTCTCGGCAAACACGGTTTTTCTCAGTTGCCCGTGATCGTTGGCCAACAAGTACTCGGCCTGTTCTCGTATCGCTCGTTTTCGCGGGCTGTGATCAAGCTGAGTGGTGACGCGAAGAACCAAAAGTTTAACCCGCTTGAGATGTTTGTTGAAGATTGTATTGACCGCCCGACCTACGCGAGAGTCACGGATGAATTTCGGGCCTGGTTTGACGCGATCGACAAACAGGATGCGCTCCTTGTCGGTGATCCACATCGGCTTCAGGGGATTGTCACGGCGATGGACATCCTGCGATACCTCTACAGCATTGCAAGTCCGTTCGTACTGATTGCGGAAATTGAACTGTCGCTGCGCGGACTGATTCGCCTGGCGGTGGATCACGACGAGCTGGTCGCGTGTGCCAAGAACTGCTTGAAGCACTATCCCGAGGGCAAATTGCCGACGGACCTCGAACACATGACTTTTAACGATTACGTGCAGATCATTGGCGACGACCGTAGCTGGAACCACTTTCAGCCCATTTTTATGGGTGATCGAGTTCGCACGCGAACGAAACTCAAGAGGGCCGGTGAGCTGCGGAATGACGTATTCCATTTTCGTCGCGAGATCACGGTGGAAGACTACGAAGAGCTTTCTGCATTGCGAGACTGGATGCTGCTGAAAGCAACAGCCGTTGAAGCACGGACGAAGGGGGGTGTGGCATGAACCAGCAAGAGTTTCTTCTGTTGCTACAAAGTCGTGGCCTGCGATCGTGGCAGGCCAACTTCGTCGTCTCGTTTCTTGAAACGGATTCGGCGGCCTTTCATCTGTTAGCGGCTCCGCCAGGAACTGGTAAGTCATACACCAGCATCGCGATCGCAGCAGAGTTGGCTTCGCGAGGAGCCAGGCGGATGCTGGTGTTACCGCCCGCTTCACTATGCGAAGAATGGCGTGAACGGCTTGGTAGCGCTCAGTCTGAACTGCCTGTGGTGTTTGTGACACGACAGGTCTTCCGGGAAATGGAAGCCGCGGTACCAATCGGCGAGTCTCCCTTGAACGTGGACGGCATCTATGTGATCGGCCAAGACTTAGCCAAGCAGAGCGATCTTGCGGCTAGTCTGTCTGCCGCCAACTGGGACCTCGTAATCGTCGACGAAGCACATCGTCTCGCATCTCCGCAGCGTGCCGCGCTTCTGGATCGGGTGGTGGCTGCGGATGTTGTCCGGCGACTCTTATTGCTTACGGCCACGCCGCTTCCAATGCTCGAACCGTGGCTTCGTCCGTCACCCGACCAGCCGGCACGCTTGCCGTCACCCCTCGTGCTCACGAATTGGTATGGCGTGCTGAAAGACTGGGATGGGTCCAACGTGGATCGCCAGCGAGTGGAGTGGAGCGTGGTATCTTACAGTCGCAATTCAGATGAGGTGAAGTTCCTGTCAGGTCTTCTCGTTCTGATGCCCACACTTAAATCGGGCGGCGACGGAACTTCGGTTCTGACGCAAGTCCTGATTCGTCGTCGGGCTGGCTCCAGCCTATTCGCCGTCGAACAATCCCTACAGCGACTTCGAAGCAATCTGGAAGTCAGAATGAGGCTGGACGGCAAGGTTGAACAAGTCGAACAGGATCTCGGCCCAGTCTGCCACATTGAAAACTCGACGGTAGAAGGAACCGCCGCCATTGGTGACGAAACCAGCACAGCTCAAACGGAGCCAGACTCCGACATCGAAGAAGTCGCGGCGACCACACTGTTGTTGCCGGTAGAGTGGGCCGACCTGCCGGCCGCGGTTGCGGTGGTTGAGCAGTGCTTAGATGTGCTGGATTGCGTGAGTGCCGACGAAAAACTGAATGCGTTGAAAGGATTGATCCAGTCGATCATCGAGTCGCAGATCGGTAGCGTCCCGAAAATCTGTGTCTTTTCAATGTATGCGGACACGGTGTCGTATTTGCATACTGCAATGGAGGATGTCGGTCTGCCTCTGTTTAAGTTGACGGGGGGAAGTTCTTTCACGGAAAGGCAAGCCACCGTCGAGCTGTTTTTGAGAGAAGGCGGGTTAATTCTAGGCACTGACGGCGCGCTCTCGGAGGGGATTTCGCTGCCGCAGGTCGCCCACGTCGTCCACTACGATTTGCCGTCGAATCCGTTGATCCTGGCAAAGCGATGCGGCCGATTTGATCGGTTTGGACGAACGGGGCCACTGACGATGTACGTGCTGAAGGATGAATCCGGAGTGCTGGCGTTCGAATCTCGCCTAATCGAACGGGTCGCTTTGAATCGAGACCTTGATGCTGACGTAATGGATGAAAACTCGCCAACTACGTGAACACGCGATGCTGGCGAAGAACAAAGAACATCTGTGATGTCGGCACATTCGACCGGATGACCGATGCACTCCATTACCACATGTATCAGATGGTGGTTCTGGCCAACCATGCACATTTCGGCGGAAGCAACGCCTAAGTTCCGCAATCGTTCACGAGGCGAGCAGGGACGGAGCTGTTTCCCTGCGAAGTTTGGCCTGCACGGCGTCGGTCAACCAGTCGAAGACGTTGCGGTCCTGTCGGCGGCAAGTCTCAATCACGGTTAAGAGGCGTTCGACGAATCGGCTGCCTGTCGCCGACTGCGTGCCGAACGACAGCTTCCGCCAGATCACGGCGTGCCGCAACGCCCGCTCGGCGGCATTGTTGGTCGGTTCGATGCCTTCGACCTCCGTGAAGGTCCAGAGATGTTCGCGGTGCTCGACGAGTTCCTTCGCGAAGCCGCGCGTGAGCGGGTTGTAATATCCGCGCAGCAGCAGGGCGTCGATCTCTTGACGGATCGGCTTCATGCGTCGCTCGAACGTGCCGCGCGTGATGGTCCCGTCACGAGACCGCTTCCAGAGGGCGAACAGTTCTTTCGTCGGTCGCAGCAGATCGCGGCCCAGTCGTTGCTTGGTCGGGCAGGGATGATCGACCAGCGCCTGAAAGTCGCGTTTCAAGTGCGCCCAGCACCATTGCAGTCGGCCGAAGCGCCAGTACATCCGAGCCCGATCGCAGTGGATGATGCCGTCGTAGGCTTCCCCGATCAATTCCCGCAGCACTTCGGCGGCTCGACTGGTGCGGCAAGCGAAGAAGGTGAAGCTCGCGGCGACGACGGTCCAGACCCAAGCCTTGGCCGGGCCTTCCTTCGTCGGCGATTCGTCGATGTTCAAGACTTCTTGGACCGGGAGTCGGGCGGCGAGTTCATCGTAGGCCGGTTGCACTGCGTCGGCACAACGGTTCTGCAACAGCACCAGCCAAGCGGCACTGGCCGGTTGGTTCGGAATCATGCTCAGGAACTGCGCCGCGCGCCGCTTCGACTGCCGGAAGCAGGCCATCAAGAGACCGCTGAACGCGATCAGTCGCGGCCCGGCTTGTCCGGTCGGAACGCCCAGCGGCAACTCGCCGCAGGTCGATGAACCGCAAGCACGGAGCAATCGATGTCGCTGATACTCGGTCACCAACGGTCGGATCTCGGGCAGTTCCCAGACCTGATGCCGCAGCGGTGCGGGATCCCGGCCTGAGAGCTTGCGGCCGCACCGGCGACAGGCGCTCGGTACGCACGGCACCACGTCTCGGCAGGCTTCGACGGGAATCAAGGTCCGCTCGTGCTTGTCGTGTCCCGGCTGCCCGCCCCGAGATCGCTTCGACTTGGGCTT
>JAWXBP010000218.1 GCA_034440135.1 Planctomycetia bacterium | reverse complement strand
GCGTCGGGCTAGTGTAGTCCAGCTGAGCATGTAGCAAGCCGTAACTTCTCACGGAGGACGAATCGATGAGCCTATTGCGCCGACTACTTTCTGGCCTCTGCTTCGCTCTCGCTTGTTCGCAATTCTCACACGCGCAAGTGACCGCCGATGATGACACCGCTCAAAATTGGGGTGTGGGGGACACGTACACCATTGAAGTCACCCGAGGCGGCGTGACGGAGCAGTTCACCGGGGAGTTGGTCCATGCCGACGAAACGTGGGTATCGATCAAGTCAACTTTGCCAGCGCGAATGATCGGCGTACCGTCAAAGCCGGGCAGCCGTATCTTCAAACTGGTCGCGCGCAAAAATGTGGGGATTGGGCGGGAAACGCACGTCGAAATCGTGCCCACTGATGACGTCCAAATCATCAGCCACCAACCCGGGACCGGCAAAGGTTCGGACGAACAGCTTCCGCAGCTTCCCAAGGTTGGCGACGCGGTCGCCATTCGATATGTCGTGCGCGGTGAGTTGGTCAAGGCACGGGGTGAGTTGACCCGCATCAGTGCCGACCAATTCGCGGTGACTGAGAAAAACTTTGTCGGGAAAACGAGAAGCATTCCTGTGCTGGGGGAATTGCCGTTTGTGGGCGGGATGTTCACCCACACGGTGTTTTCTATGCAAACGAACGACTTGGCGATCCCGATCGCGGATGTCCTCAGCATCCAAGTTCCGAGTTCGGTGGGTCTTGATCGACACAACGGCGGAAACGCCCCGGAATAGCTGCCTTTCGGCCCCTCGCTTGGTAACGCTTACACGGCGTTTGTATTCTTTTGTTCAGTTCCGATTGTGCCGGCGGGGTCTGTTGCGCGCGTAAGTGATTCCGGGAACGACGTTTGCGCTAATCTGCGATAGTGAACATCTGTTTGGCATGGCCGTTGCTTTTAAGGGCTCGCATTGAGGAGGCCTAAGTCAACGCCAAGGAGAATGCCATGCTGGTGCTCACTCGCAAACTGAACGAACAAATCAAGATCGGCCGGGATATCACGATCACGATCGTGCGCTTGAAGGGGAACGTCGTTCGCGTCGGGATCGACGCCCCCAAGAATGTTCGCATCGCTCGCAGTGAGCTGCTGGCCCGGCCGCCGGTCGACGCCGAACCGACCGAGCCGGACGCCGCGACCACGAAATCCCTGCGGGCTGCCGGGGCCGCGGGAGACGATTGGCCGTGCATCACCGACCGAGGCGGTGAAGAAGATTGCCCGAAGGAGACCCACCCACTTGCCGTGGGACCGCGAAGCGTTTCGTTGGCCGTCCGCGGAGCGGGCCCACGGCAAGCCCCTTTGGCCGGTATGGTGCGTCGCAAGCAAGCCGTGATGTAGCACCTTGAGAGCATTGCGGACCACCAAGCCGGCAAAGCGGAGGGGCGCGGCGACCCGAGGGTCGTCGCGCCTCGGCCGTTTTTGGGGAGTCGCAATCAGGACGCCTGTTTGATGTTCGGCTTGGCCAGCGTGGCAATCGATGGCGTGGCGATGAACTCCAACGTGATCACGCTCCACGCTGTGGCATCGAGTCGCTGAACTTCCGCTCGCGCACCATACGGCATCTTTTGCGTGATCTTGACGCGTGCTTCCGGGCCGCTCGTTTGCTGGCAATCCAGCCGCGGCGCGCCGGCGAACGACGGGCAGAAGGCGAGATGCAACTCCGTCTGCCGCTCGCCAGGACGGAAGGTTAGCCGCGCAACGCCCGCGACCTGCTTGAGCCCGGCCGCATCGTACGATTGGGCATACTCAATGTGATGCCGCCAATCGCCGTCGTCCATTGATGACGGCGGCTCATTCGCGGCGATCGCCTTCGCCGGCGCGGCGCCCTCGACTTTCTCAGCCACCGCGAAACCACGATTGCCGCGTGCGATCACGTGCAACAACAACGCCGTGCCGTATGGCAACCAGAGCGCAGTAAGCGCCAGGCGATCGGCGGCGAATTGCTGCAGCGCGAGCAGAGCGATGAACAGCGCGACCCAACGGCGAGCTTGCCGCCAAAGTTGCTGTGCCCGTAGTCCACGCGCCGGGCTGGTCAACGCGACGGCCACAACTCCGGTGAGGCTCAGGCCGAGCGCCGGCCAGAAGGAAATCGCCGCGGATGTCCGCCCGACTGCGAGCAACGCACCGACCGTCACTGCGGCGCAACCAATTTCCACGGCGAAACCGCGCGCGGAAACAATCGTATTCGACGCGGCTGTCATCCCTGACCTCGCGTGAAGGTGAATTCAGTTATCGCCCGCGAAACACGCGAAATGACGCGAAAACAGGAGAGTGAGAAATTGTTCACGGAACACACGGAATGACACGGAAAACCATCCATGCGGCCGGGTCCTGCACCTCTATGTCAATCCTACTTCCGTGTCTTTCCGCGTATTCCGTGGACAACTCCTACCTATCTCCAATTTTCGCGTCATTTCGCGTGTTTCGCGGTTACTACTCCCGAAATTCAGCGGGCGGATGCAGCGGCGCCGGCGGCTTCCGCGAGCTCGTCCGCGCGGTGCGTCGATTCCCAGGTGAAGTCGCTGTCATCGCGGCCGAAGTGACCTCCGGCGGCTGTTTTGCGGTAGATCGGGCGGCGCAGGTCGAGGTACTTGATGATGCCGCTCGGCGTGAGCGGGAACAGTTCGCGGACCAACTCGCAAAGCCGGGCTTCCTCGATGCGGCCGGTGCCGTCGGTGTCGACGTTCACGCTGACTGGTTCCGAGACGCCGATCGCGTAGGCCAACTGCACTTCGCAGCGCTCTGCCAATCCGGACGCGACGATGTTCTTCGCCACGTGGCGGGCCATGTAAGCGGCGCTACGATCCACCTTCGTGGGATCCTTGCCGCTGAACGCGCCGCCGCCGTGACGACCCCAGCCGCCGTAGGTGTCGACGATGATCTTGCGACCCGTGAGGCCGCAGTCGCCGTGCGGGCCGCCGACGACGAATTTTCCGGTGGGATTGATATGGTACTTGATCTCGCCGGTGACCAACTCGGCGGGCAGCAGCGGCTTGACGATTTTCTCGATCACGAACTTGCGGATCACGTCGTTCGTGGCTTCCGGCGCATGTTGCGTGGAGACCACGACGGTGTCGATGCGAATCGGCGTCGCGCCGTCGTATTCAATCGTCACCTGGCTCTTGCTGTCGGGGCGGAGCCAGTTCACTTCGCCTTTGAAGCGGGCTTCGGCCAACCGGTTCGTGATGCGGTGCGCCAGCGCGATCGGCAACGGCATCAATTCCGGCGTGTCGTTCGAGGCATAGCCGAACATCAAGCCTTGATCGCCGGCGCCGACGTCTTTGCCTTGCTCAGCGTCTTCATTGACGCCCTGGGCGATGTCCGGGCTCTGGGCATGAATCGAAATCATCACGCCGCAGGTGTCGCCGCAAATGCCGGAGACGTCGTCGGTGTAGCCGACGTCGTTGATCACCTGCCGCACGACCGCCTGATAGTCGATCACGGCCTTCGTGGTGATTTCCCCAGCCACGACCGCCAGGCCCGTGGTGACCAAGGTCTCGCAGGCCACGCGGCTGTACGCGTCTTGCGCCAGGAGCGCGTCCAGGATGCCGTCGGAGATCTGATCGGCCAGTTTATCCGGGTGGCCCATGCTGACCGATTCGCTCGTGAACAAGTACTTGCCGCTGGCCACGTCGTCCCCTCCGCGCAAAAACGTCGAGTGCAGGATTGATCGTAAGACTGGGCAGTATAATCGTCACGCCGCGCTTCGGGCAACGGCCGCTGGCTGCACGGCGTTTGGAACGAGGGCGCTCAGCAGGTCTACAGTCCGCGCGGTAGCGCCCAATTGCCCGGCCACAAATCGCCGGGCGCTGGTCCCCAGTCGGGTGGCAAATTCTGCGTCCGTGATCGCCCGCCGTACGAAGGCTTCCAACTCCGCGGCGTCTTGGACCACGACTGCGGCCTGGGCGGCGAGCAGGTTTTCGACGATGTCGCGGAAGTTGCGCGTATTTGGGCCGAAGCAAACCGCGGCGCCGTAGGCGGCCGGTTCGATCATGTTCTGCCCGCCGCGCTTGCCCAGGCTACCTCCTACGAAGGCCACCTGCGCCGTCCCCCACCAATGGCCCAGTTCGCCCACCGCATCGACTAACAGCACGCGGGCCGAACCGTTTTCGCATTTCGGATGAAGTTGACTGCGGCGTCGCCAGCGGAGGCCGGAATCGGTAATCAGCCGAGCAACGTCGTCGAACCGATCCGGATGCCGCGGGACCAGAATTAGTTTGAGCCTTGGGAATTCCGCCGTGAGCCGCTGGAACACCGATAAGACGATCGCCTCTTCGGGCTCTTGCGTACTGCCAGCCAACCAAACGAGGTCGCCTTCGCCAATGCCCGCCAAGCTGGCGAGCTTCTGCGTGCCGGGGTTATGGCGATTCGTTTGCGCACCGTCGTATTTCACGGACCCTGTGATATGCATGCGCTCGGCCGGCGCGCCGAGGGCCAGGAAACGATCGCCGTATTCCTTGTTCTGCACGGCGATCAAATCGAGTTGCGCCAGCACGGGCCGCACGAATGCCTTCACGCGCGCGTAACCGCGAAAGCTATGGGCGCTGAGCCGGCCGTTCACGATGGCAACCTTGGCGCCGTGTTCGCGCGCGGCGCGGATCAGATTGGGCCAGAGCTCCAACTCCGCCAGCACCAGCAATGTCGGCCGTAACCGCCGCATGGCGCGCCGCACCGCCCAACTGAAGTCGAGCGGGCAATAGAACACCGGATACTCAGCATATTTCTTGCGCGCCAACGCGAAGCCGGTGTGGGTGGTCGTTGAGATGACGCAGTCCCAGTCGGGATGCCGCGCGCGGATTTCCTTGACCAGCGGCGCGAGCAAATTGACTTCGCCGACGCTCACCGCGTGCAGCCAGACGCAGGACTTGTTGGAATCACGGCGCGGCACTTCGCCCCAGAACTTCGCCGCGTACCCTTCGCGATATTTCCCTTTTTGCCAGGCATTCCAAGCCAGCCATGGCGACGCCACGACCAGCAAGGCCAGGTAAACTGCGTTGAGCAGGTAAGGCAACATCCGAGGCTTCCATGCCGTGATCGCGAATCCGCCGTCTTTATACCAAGCATCCACGCGGCGGGCCTAGTCCGAAGCACTGCTATCGCGCGGCGGCGTTGATGCGCACGAATACGTCACGCTCATCCCAAGCATCAAAGCCTTGGTTCGCGTAAAGTCGCAGCGCGGGGGCGTTTTGCAGGTCGACGGCCAGCACCAGCCGCGCGCGGCTGCGCTCGCGCGCGAGGTGCTTTGCTTGCGCTACAAATTGCCCGCTCAGGCCTTGGCCACGGGCCTCTGGGATCAGGCCCATATAGACCAACTCGCATTGGTTTGCGGCGGGATGGTCCGCCAGAATCAGACAGCCGATCGGCCGGTCGTCACGCCAGGCGATGAGCCACGCGTCGGGCCAGTGCTCGCCGATTTCCCGATATCCTTCGAGCACTTCCGGCGTCGTTCGCACGCCGTTCAACGTGGGGCAATCGAGCGTTTCCAGGTAGCTTTGCTCGATGACTTCGGCGAGTATTGCGCTCGTTTCAGGCGAGACAGGCGTGAAACGCAGCGACGGAACAGGCAGTGCTTGATGGTCGTCGCTCCAGACCAGGTACCCGAGCCGAGCGACGTGTGCGAAGCCGCATTGCTGCAGCCACGTCGCGGCGACACCGTCAGGCGTTGCCACGAGCGATTGCAGCACGCCAAGATCCTGCGCGGCGAGCCAGGCGGCGGATCGGCGAACGAGTTCCCCCCCGAGAGCATCAACATCCTCGCCCGGGAATCGCGGTCGCCACACGGAGCCCGTTCGACCGCCATGAACCTGGCCCAGGCCGACGCCGGCGATCGCGCCATCGTGGTCGGCGATGAAGAGTCCGCCAGCGATCTCCTCCGACCACGGCAGTTGAGACAACAGGCCCGCGGCCAGGGGCGTTCGGTCTGCTGGCGCGCATTCCGCTAGCAGCAATTCCAACGCGGCTGGCGCTTCCGCGCGCCGCGCTGCACGTATTTCCATGCCGCGCAGCCTATCGCCCCCCGGCCTCAGGGTAAAGACAAGTCCTGTTGAGGGAAGTTTCATCGTCGCGCACTTGACAGTTGGAAAGCGCCATTCCTAGAGTGGAACGGTTGAAACGCGGGGCATGAAGCGCCACGAACTGGAAAGTTTTCCGAAATACTCAGCCTGGTCGCGCAGTTGAGCGCGGCCGTCGCACCACGGAGGGAGGCGCCATGTACGCTTCGAAGACCGCGAAAGTCGCCGGAACCGCGCAGCCCAAGGCTCAGGACGCGCTCACGGCCAGTCCCATTTACGAGCTGCGCGACCTGCAAGTCGAAGCGACCGACGACGGCCTGCTGATCTCTGGCACGGTCGACTCGTTCTACCACAAGCAACTCGCCCAAGAGGCGGTCCGCGCGGCCGTGGGCCAGGTGCCGATGGTCAATCGCATCTTGGTGCGTTGACGCCTGGAATCTGTTTGCCAATCGATCGCTAAGCCGCTTGCCGGCGGCGTGGCCCGCGGGCGGCGACTACTTCTTCGTAGACGCCGACGATTTCCTGGCAGTTGCGTTCCAACGTATGTGCGAGCGCCAGTTGGCGCGCGGCGCGGCCCATCGCTTCGCGGCGGGATTCAGATAGCACCAGCGGAACCAGCGTCGACGCCAAAGCGTCGGCGTCGTCGGGTTGGTCGAGCACGTGCCCTTCGAGATTGTTGGTGATCAATTCGCCTGCGCCGTTCCAACGCGTGGTCACCACCGGCAGCCCCGCCGAGAGCGCTTCGAGCACCACCAGGCTGCAGGGATCGTAAAACGTCGGCTGCACGTAAATATCGGCGGCCGCGTAGTACGGCACGACGTCGTCGATGGATCCCAAGAAGGTGGTCTGCGCCGCGATCCCCAACGAGCGCGCCCAACGCACGTAGCCGCCGGATCGCTTCCCGCCTGCCACGGCGACATGCACCGGCAATCCGGCGCGCACCAATTGCGCGGCCGCCATCATCAGCGCTGGCACGCCTTTCAAGCGAAAGTTGTGCGCCACGATCAGCAGCAGCACGGCGTCTTCAACTCCGAGTCGTTCGCGCACCGTGGAGCGATATTCCTCGCGCCGCGCGGGTGAAAACCGCTCGGTATCGACGCCGTTGTAAATGATTTTCGTGCTTTCCGGCGGCGTTTGATGAAAACGTCGCAGATCCTCGGCGACCATCTCGGAGAGCGCGAGGAAGTGCCGCCCGTCCGCGGCAAATTGCCTTGCAGCCAGTGCGCCGAACTCCCGATACCGCGGCAGCCATTGTGCGAGACGGCGTTTCCACGGTCGTTGCCAGGCGGGCAGCAATTCGAGATTGCGCTCAAAGGCTGCGACGCGCGACCCGCCGTGCGGTTGAAAGACGTCGGCGTGCCAGCCGCAGCCGGTCTCGTGAACCACGTCGAGGTTTAATCGCCGTAGCGCGGATTCCGCCGCGGCGGCGAATTCCAAGCGGGAATTTCCGGCTGAGACTTCGTGGCAAATCATGCCCGCCGGCGCGGCCGCCAAAGCGAACCTGCGGGCGACGACATGCACCTCGTGCCGGGCGGCGATCAACTGCGCGGCGAATTGATGCGTCCATTGTTCGACGCCGCCGCGCCGCGGGTCGTACCAGTCAAGCACCAGGCCGATTTTCATGGATGCGGCCCCAAGTGTTGTTCCATTTGGATTTGTTTCGCCAGCACCGCGCGAATCAGCCGCTTGTCGACGGGTCGCAGCTTGCGGACGCCGAGATAGCGCTTGATGAACGCCATCCGCGCTGTCGGGCCGATCCGCTCGCGCGGTGCAGAGTACGCCAGTTGGGCGAGGTCTTTGACGATCCACCGCCAGCGCAGCCAACGCCGGCGCTCCACGCGCTGCAGGTCGATCAAACGTACTTCGAAGTCGGGAACTTCGGTTTCGCGGATGAAGAAGTGGCAGCAATAAAAATCGCGGTGATTGAAACCCGCGTGATGGAAGCGCGCGGCGACGTCGGCGATCTGCTCGATCAGTCCCGCAAGTGCCGGATCGCGCTTCGCGGAGGCTTGCCGTTCGGGAAATCTGCGGCGCAGCAGATGATCCAATTGCGTGAAGCCAACCAACTCTTCGGTGAGCACGAACGATTCGAGCAATCCGTCAGCATGGAGCCGATCGCCAAACGCGACCAATCGCATTGCGGCCACGCCGGAGCGATCCAACCGCACAATGTTGCGGGCTTCGACGCGTCCCGGCGACCGCCGCGCGGGTCGACCGAGTCGCGCCCGTAGCCACCATTGCCAGGAACGTACGTGGTGTTTTTTTAGATACATGCCGTAGGCACGGCCATCGGCGTGCGGGACGTCAAGGCGCCAGTTTTCGCGATCCTCAAGCGCCCGCAGGCAGCGCCCACGTTCCGTTTCCATGAACGAATCGAAATCCACAAGGCCGGCGGAACCCAACAAGGGCGCGAACTCCTCGTCGATCCAGACGTCGCGTTGTTCTTGTGCGTTGTGGGGCATGGTCAAGGCGTTTAGGCGTTGTGTCGCCCCGTGGGGGCTCAATTGTTTTGGTTGAGACGCTTTCCAGGGGTTGTCACCCCTGGCTATTTTCGGCCGCCCCTTTCGGGGCTTGTGGTGAGGCGCGACTGCCAGTCCCCGCGATGTTGTTACGAATTGACGTCGAGGCGCGAGCCGAGATCGGCGAGTTCGTTTACGGCTTGGCGCCAGTCGTGTTGGCCGTGGCCGTCCACTTGGAGGTGCAGCACGAAGCGGGCTTCGTGTTCGCACGCCATGCGGCGGCGCTCGCCTTTGCTGCGCAGCCAGGCGAGCAACCGGCGCTTGAGCCGGCGGCGCAGTTGAATCCGTTTGGCCGCCTCGCTGAGCCAGGCCTGATATGCCGCCATGAAGCGTTGCGAGCCCTGGGCGAACGTAACGCTCAGCGGACTCTTGGCGCCGATCGCAAACACCGTGTGCGGAAAGCTGTCGACTCCTTGCCAGCCGACCAGCGTGGCGTCGAGCGGCGCCAGCATCCGTTCCAGGCAACTCGGCGTCAGGCGCCAGTAGTCGCTGGGGTAGTCATGAATGCGGAAGTCGAGCGGGACCGCGATCAGGATCAGACCGCCTGGCGCCAACACGCGCAGCATTTCCTCGGCCGCGCGGCGGACTTCGAAGACGTGTTCCAGCGTGTCGACGCAGATGATGGTGCGCGCCGAGTTGTCCGGCAAATTCAACTCGCCTAGGTCCTCGATCCGATCGACGCCGGGGCCCTCGCGCATATCGCAGCCGATGTATTCCCGACCGGGAAAGCAGCCGCGCAAATCTCCGATACCGCCGACGCCGTCGACTAGGTAGGAGCCGAACTCATAGACCGGCCCGCGCGCGGCAAAACTCTCCGCGGCGATATTGACGAAAGCCCGGACGTGATCGCGCATGAAAAATCGTCCTTGATTGCCCCGCAGGCGAAGCGCACCCAACCGGCGGCCGCGCAGTCATTTGCGCACCGCCCCCTGCGCCCCATTGTGTGCCAGAACCGGCCGCCAATGGAAGATCAATACGGGACTTTGCCCGCCCGGCGGATCGAAACGCGCGACGCATTCGGCCTGTGCGTCGAGCAGTCCTCGCAACGTTTCCGCCCGACGGCTACCGCTGTCCAGATCGCGCCCCTCGACCACGACATACTGCAACCGCGGATCCTGAAAGGCCTCGCGCGCGGCGTCATAGCGATAGGTCGCACCATGGCTGTAAAGCGCCGTCCAACCCCAGCTATCGAGAATCCAGTCTCGCGGCACGGCTCGCTCAGCCAACCAATCGCCCGCCAGGCGATGCCCGGCCCGATCGCCGTGCAGCGGCAAACAGCAGAACGTCGCCCAGACGAGCACAGTTGCTAGCGCAACACCGTGACTTGTCCTCACTAGCCCGTGCCAGCGACGTCCAATCAAGTACGGTAGTCGCGCGAGGCCATGCCCCGCCGCCGGCAGTAAAAACACCGCGGCCGGCAGCAGATGCCGGCTCGATAGATAGCCCGTCGCCGATGCGTTCACGTATCCCATCGTGAACCACAGCAACACACCCGTCGCGGCGCAGAGATTCAAACTTCGGCGGCGCGGTGACAAAAACCGCCCGTGGACGCCGATCCAGGCCAGCGGCAGTAACAGGTAGCCGGTGGCCACCAGCAGCTCATCGCACGTACTGATGATCGCCGCCCCGAGACCGCGACGTCGCGTCGAGGTACCGGGTTCTTTGGAGTCGAAGTTCAGTGCGGCCATATCATTCGAGTCTGACGTGGCATATTCCGTCGCACGCAACGGCTGGTTGAACACCCACCCGTCGCGCGCCGGGCCGCGCGAGCAGAGTCGGGAAATCATCGCGAAGGGCGTGCGCGCCTCGCAACTCAGTGACCAAGGGCCAAGCACCAGGCCAACGCCGGCGCACGTCAGCGCGAGCCGGAAGACGTGATCGCGCAGGCGATCGTGTGTGGCAACCGTGAAGTATCCGATGGCGACCGGGACGAGGAGCAATACTGCTTCCACGCGCACCAGCATCGCCAGGCCCAACAGCAATCCGCCGGCAAGCCCGTAGCCTGCAGCTATGGGCCGAGACAGATTTTTGCGGAGTGTGAAGCCCGTCGACAGCATCGCGAGCGCTGCGGTGAACAGCAACAAGTACAGCGAATCCGGCAGACCTTCGCCGCCGAGTCTGGCCGCGGCCGGGAGCACGCAGCTCAACAACCCCGCCTGCCAGGCGGCGCGCGGGTCGAAACATCGCCGCGAAAGCAAATAAATCGGGATCACCCAAACGACAAGGGGCCAACTCGACATGAGTTGCAAGGAGAGCGCCCAGTTCGGCGCCGGCCACCCGCACTGTGCGGCGATGGTTCCACGCACTTGATGAACGGCCGCGAGGCAAACCGGAAACAGCGGCGCCTCGGGTTCGTCCGCCAGCGTGGTCCAGGACGGCGATTGCAGCCAAGCCTCAGCGGCCGCGACGCTGCGTAGGGCATCGAGCGCCGGCACCGCCGCGCGCGATACGATCACGGTTTGCACCGTCGACGCCACGAGGAGGAGCGCCAGCATTGGCCGCCACGAGGATTGCGCCGCCATCAAGCTATTCCTCCGGCCAGGCCAGTTCCGCCCAGACATGAGGATGATCCGAGTCGCCGCGGTTGACGATGCCGGCGTCAATGGTTTCCAAGCCGCGGACCAGGATCCAATCGATGCGCCGCGGCGCGCCGTCGCCGAGCCGATCGCGTAGTGGATCATGCACGCCCGGCGCGTCGAGCAACTTGCGCAGCGCCGGTTCCGTGTCGTCCGTATTCAGGTCGCCCAACAGAATCGCCGGCGATTCCAGCGCGAGGAACAGCTCGCCGACGGTTCGCAATTGCTCCACGCGCTCGCGGTCGTCGCTCCGATCGAGATGCGTGACCACGATGTTGACCGGTTTTCCCTGATGCTCCGCGCGGACCAGCACGGCGTTGCGATAGCTCTTGCCATGCGCGCGGGCCAGCGGAATGCGTTGCCAGCTCGTCACCGGCAGGTTGCTTAAGGCGCCATTGCCAAATCGATCGCACCACCAGCGTTGTTCCGTGGGGGCGTAGAGCCACGGCATGCCGAGTTGCTGGCCAAGGGCCGCCGCCTGATCTTCGCCGCGGAATGGCACGCCGCCGTGGACTTCATTGAGTCCCGCGAAGTCGAGCCCGCGAAGCGTCTCCGCGATGCGCGTTAGATCCCGCACGCCGTCGACGCCCTTGCCGCCATGCATGTTGAACGTGCCAATGCGCAATGTATCGTTGCCATCTTGAGCCGTCGCGGCCGGCACATGAAACCAAGTCCCGGCGTCCGGGCCAGTTGGCCGGCGCAGAGTTCCTTGATACGCGATTGTCGCCACGACGGCGGTAACGATCGCAAAACGACGCCATCGGAGACGTGGTGAATGCGGCGCAGCGTTAGGTGGCGCATCATGGGCATGATGCACGGCATGCGTGACGCCGGTGTCGCTCACCGCGAGCTTCAATTCCGCGACAGAGCCGTTCGCCGTCGCAGTAGTCGAATGCCGCGTGTTCATGCGGACCTCCGCAGGAAGTCGCGTGGGTTCGTAGCCGACTCCGCCAATGCCGCCATCACGGCGGACTGGACCTCGCCGACACTGATCTCCGCCATGCAGGCCGGCACGGCGTGCCCCAGTGGGCAGCGGTCGCGCGCATAGCACGGCGAGCAGCTCAGTTTCTTGTAGATCACTTTGGCACGATCGGTGTATGGACCCGTGCGCAACGGATTCGCCGGGCCGAACAGCGCCACGATCGGCGTGCCGACCGCCGCGGCAATGTGCATGGGTCCGGTATCGCCGGTGACAAACGCGTCGGCACGGCGGATTAACTCGGCCGATGCCAGCAATCCCATTGCGCCATCCGCGCGCGCGATTCGATCTCCTAGCGGCGCCGCGATGGCGTCGCACACGTCACGCGCGACCGCTCCGCCCACCAGCGCCACGCGCACGCCGGGCTGGTTTGTCAGGTTTCGCGCCAGTGCGGTGAATCGCTCGACCGGCCAGCGATTGGCGTCCTTGCGACAATGCGGATTGAGCAGCACCAGTCGCTCGCGATCGCGAATGTTTTGCGCCTTCCACCAGGCGTCGACCGTGTGTTGATCCGCGACGCTGGGATACAGCGTAAACTCAGCGCGCGTGGCCGGGCGCGAAAGTGTCTGTCCGCTGAGCCGCTCGACGACGGCGGCCGCGAGATCCAGCGACCGGTCCACCGCGTGGCGCTCCATCGTCGCCGGCGGTACGCGTCGATGATAAAGCCAGTGCGCGCGTTCCTTGGTGGGCGCATGACCAATCACCTGGCGAGCCCCACTCAGCCGGGCGATCCATGCGCTCCGCAATAACCCTTGAAAATCGATGGCCACATCCCAGTGTCCGGCGCGGAGTTCGCCAATGAATTGCCGGAAGCCGCGCGATGCGCCGCGATTCCACAGGTGCAATGCATCCAGGCAGGGCTGCCCGGCCAACAACCCGGAGTGCGCGCGTTCCACGGCCCAGCCGAGGTGAGCGTCGGGGAAGGCTTCGCGCAACATCCTGGCCGCGGGCAACGTGTGGAGCACGTCGCCCAGCGAGCTGAGTTTGACGATCAGGATGCGCGGCGCCATGCCGAACCTTCTTGCAGTTCTTGCAGCCGGGCGATCAGAGACGACGTCGAGTAACCGCTCAACAGCGGCAAGGAATGCACCTGGCCGCCGTATTTCAGGACGGTCTTGGCCCCCACGATGCGATCCACCGACCAATCGCCCCCTTTGACCAGCACGTCGGGACGCAAGTCCTCGATCAGCCGCGCGGGGGCCCGTTCGTTGAAGATCACCACCTGGTCGACGCAGCGGAGCGCCAGCAACATCGCGGCGCGTTCCTGCTCGTTCCAGATTGGCCGCGTGGGGCCCTTGAGCTCGCGGACCGACTCGTCGCTATTCAAGCCCACGATCAGCCGATCCCCCAGCGCCCGAGCGCGCTGCAGCAGATCGACATGGCCGGGGTGCAATAGATCGAAGCAACCGTTCGTAAACACCAACTGGCAATCGCGAGGCATGGAAGAACATCTACGGGGACGGAAATCACCTTGGCTCACCCGGAGCGCGCAACCCGAGCGCAATGCCCCGGTACGGCCCATCGAGCGGCGGATGATAGAATTAGGTCCACGGCGGGGGCAATAGCGATTAAGGGACCCGCGCTCAGTCCGCTTGCCAACGACGACGTCTAAGCCCAGGGAAGGCCCTCATAGACTTTTCCATTGGCTAGGTCTCTGGTGGCCTTCCCTGGGCTTTTCGCAACACTAGCGCCGTTAACGAAACGAACATTTATCCGCCACTCTGCGCAACACCCTGGCACGGTTGTGCGCGTAGCTTCTACAAGCGTGCGGTTGACGCGCCTCCTCCCGTCATCGTGAACGACGCGACTCAATACGTCGGAAGCCCAAACGCAGGACGAGTTTAAGCCTCCCCATTCGCTGCGAATTGCATTTTGCGCGAATTCGGACCGAACTTTGCACTCACCGCTGGCGGATGATCGTCGGTACAGCAGGCACGAGCAGGCAGAACAGCAAAACGGAGTGTTTCCAGATGGTTAGTCGTACCAATCCCGCCGAGCGCGACCGCGAGATCGAACATCAGGTGCGGACCGCCCTGGCGGCTCGCCATGTTCCGTCGTTGCGACGGCTGACGGTCTCCTCGGTCGAGGGCGCCGTGAAGGTGTTGGGCAATGTCCGCTCGTTCTACGAGAAGCAGCTCGTCAATCAATGCTGCCAAGGCGTGGCGGGCGTGGGCTGCATCGATAACGCGGTCGACGTCGACGACCTAGCGCGCCGCAACCCGGCGATTGCCTAAAGCCCGCAGTTTGACAGTTGACGACTATTCGTCGTCATCGTCGTAGCGCGAAGATTCCCGGTCGCGTCGGCGCTGTCCTTCCTTGCGGCCGACGTACGTTTCCGCGGTGCGAACTAGTTCCCGAGGGGATACTTCTTCCTCTTCCGGCTCTTCGTGATCATCGGTGCGTTCATATTCGCGCGAAGACTCCGCCGGTTCGTCCGCGGGCTGTGTGTCAAGATCGCGCAATAGCTCCAAATAGCGGTTCCGGAAATCAAGCGAGAGCCAAATGAAATAGCCGTTCAGGCCGCCGGAAACAATCAGGCCCAAGAGCATAAGCGTCCACATAAACTTGGACTTGGTCCAAGTTTCCGGTTCGTTGGCATTTGCGAGTTGGCCGTCTTTGCGAGCGCTCGGGCCGACTTCGTCCTCCTCCGTGCTTAGTTTTTTGGTATCGACGGGCGTGACGTCGTTATCCATGGGCGGAGCGGGAAGGCCCGCGCTCTTCGCCCGCGTAGCGCGAGTTTTACCGATGAAATCGATATCTTCGAGAGGCTCCTCGCCAATTTCCGCCTGCGTTTTCGCGTTGTTCTTATTGTTCGACGACCGTTCCGGAAGCTGCCAGCCATCGGTCGAGGGGGGACGCGTCCCTTGAACCGCCTTGGCAGTGTCATTCACCGCGCCGTCGTTACGTCCACTCGGTGGTGGCGGAAGTCTCAGGATTGAGCCCTCGATGCGCCGCGAGGAGGCCGCGTCATTTACGGGCTGCTTGAAACTGATCCGCGCTTCAGGCGGCAAATCGACGCCCTGGTTGGCCAGCGGCCCGGTGCCGATCACGATCTTGTAAGAACGAATCGCCCCGGTGTCGTTCGGCAAATCACTGCCGACTTCCCCGCCGGCGCGCAGGGCGTCGAGCTGTTCGGGCGGGATCTGAATGATGAACTCGTAGCCGCCCGAGTCCAGCGGCGTCCAGCCGGTGTCAACGCCTACCGCGGCGGCGGCTAGGAGTAGGAGAGGCATCGGGGTCATCGGGTTTCTCCGCGGATCCGCCGGCCTCGCCACCGTTTCCCAAGGCTTTGAGTTCGGCGTGGAACATGTTCAGCACGGCTTGTAAGAAAGAGACTACCATCGGACCCACGAAGATGCCAATCGGTCCCAGGGCCTGAACCCCGCCGATAATGCTCAACAATGCTAGCAACGGGTGCAACTTCGACTGTCCGTGCAGCACCATCGGCTTGATCAAATTGTCGATCATCGAGACGACGAGCAGCCCGTACAGCGCCAAACAGACGCCGGCCACCGGGCGTCCGGAAAATGCCAGATACAGCGAGCAAGGGATCCAAACCGAAGCCGCGCCGACGAAGGGGATCATCGCCAGCAACGTGGTTAGTACGCACAGCAAAAACAGCGAATCGAGCCCGGCGATCCAATAGCCGATCGTCGCCAACGCGCCTTGAACCACCGCGGCCACGACAATGGCCATCACCACGGCGCGGCTGATTTTCGCGAATTCTGCCAGCATTTGCTGACCGTAGCGATTCTCCAGCGGCGAGATGCTCATCACCGCCGCGACCATCGCGGGGCCGTCGGCCAGGAAGTAATAGAGCGAGATCACCATCACGAACAGGCCGAGAATCAGCTTGCCGAGCGCTCCGGAGACGTATTGCCCCGTGCTCAGCGCCAGCGAGCCCATGCCCAACTGTTCGAGCGCCGACGTGCGGAAATCGTCCAGCTGCTCACGGCTGGGATTGGCCTGCGCGATCAGCCAGGCCCAGGCGGTGCCGATGGCTTCGTCGTCGTTTTTTGGATCCCCGTCCCCATTCAGCTTTTCGACGCGAACTTCGTCCAGCCGGCGAATAAGCGTTGGCCGCAACAGCGCGTAAGTGCGCTGGAACTGTTGAAAGCGCTCGGTGAATCGCAATTCTTCGAGTTCGGCCAACTCAGGGGGAATGTCTTCTTCGCCTGGCTCGAACTCGAGCTGCTCAACCTGCGGAAATAATCCCTGTAAGTCGGCGTCATGGACTCCGGCGGCGGGCGGCGCATTGGCGGTGATGGCGCGATCGATTTCGGTCAGCTCGCCACTGATCCCTTTGACCGCTTCATTCCAATGTTCTGTCGGTTCCAGCCCGCGCAACACGCGCGTCAATTGGCCGATGTGGTCTTCCAGTTCATCCAGTTCCGGCGGGAGGGAAAGCCCTAACTCGTCGCGAAAGTTGTCGACGCGGGCTTCGAAATTTCCCTGCTGGCGGTTGCCGGCGATGAACTCGAACAAGTCGGTGGCAGCCAGGATCGTGGTCGAAATCAACGGCGCCAGCACGATCAGCATGATCACGGCCGTGGTGACAATCGACGCCAGCCGATTGCGGCCGTTGAAGCGATCGAAGAACCAACGGTGCATCGGCCGGAAGACGACGACCATCACGATCGCCAGGAACATGGGCAGCAGAAAGCTGGCCATCACCTGAAAGACGAGCGCGCTGACCAGAATCACGATCCCAATCAACGCCACAAACGAAACCACGCGCGTCATCGTGCGTCCTGCCCTTAGCACTCATAGACCGGCGACCAACCGCCGCGCGATAGCGCGGCGCAAGTCCATTCGCCAACCCGACGCGGAAATTGTAACGCTCCCGGGGGGAGATACCCAGACGAATGCTGGGAATCACGCGGGCGGCAGCGAGTCCGCTCGCTCGCGAATTGCCGCCCGAGCGAGCGTTCGCGCTCAATCTATAGCCCGCATCCTCTGCCCCTCGCTGGCGGCTCGTCTTGTCGCGTCGGCCCTCGGGCGCCGTAATAATTACTTTCCCACGGCCTCGCATTCCGGAACCAGCGTTACCGGCGTATCCTTCGGCACGTGCGGCACGATGCACAAAAACTTGAGTGGCGTGGGACCGGCGTTGCGGAATTGATGGATGTCGTTCGGCGCGACGTAGACGACGTCTCCAGGGCCGAGCGGGCGCTCCTGATCCCCGTCGATCACCACGCCCTGGCCCTCTTGCACGTAGACTTCGTGCTCGTACGGATGGCTATGCTTCGGTGTGAACCCGCCGGGCGCGACCTCGAACTGCCGCATGGCGAAATTCGGCGCTCCTTCGGGTTGCCCCACGAGCCATTTCACCTGGCAGCCGGAGGAACCTTCCATCGTCACGTCTTGCGAAGGGACTTCGTTGAGGTTTTGGAGTTTCATGCTGTTTACGTGGATGAATTGTTGATGACGTGTTTTCGCGCTAAGCCCAGGGAAGGTTGTCCCAAGACTTTTCAATACGAGTCGTCTTGGGACAACCTTCCCTGGGCTTGGAGTGCGCGGCTCAGTTGCACTCGAAATCTTATAGTTTCCAACCGTCAAACACTTTCGTCCGCAGTTGATTCCATTCCGGTTCGCGGCGGTGGGGCGGTTTGTCGGCGGCGAGCTCGGCCACCCATTGGCCCATCCGGCGAAGGCGTTCGGCGAGCGTTTCGATCGTATTGAGGGCCACTTTGCAGGCCGCGTTGCCTTCGCAGGGAATCAACGCGTCGAATCTGGTGCGCTCGATCCGCAATAGCTTGACCGGCGTCTTCGCACGGACACTCGCCGAATGCGGCGCGCGGTGGAAGAACGACATCTCGCCAAAGTTGCTTTGCGGGCCGAGTTCCGCCAGGATCGTGGGCGGGCGATCCGCGCCGCTGCCGTCGAAGCGCATGAGCACTTCACAAGTCCCTTCCAGGACGATCCAAAGGACCTGGCTGGAGGTGCCTTGTTCGATGATCGATTCACCGGCCTGGAAGTTGGCTACTTCGGCGATTTCGCCAATCTGCGCGCATTCGGCTTCCGTCAGCCCTTCCAGGATGGGCAACTGCCGCAAGACATCCACATCCACGCCCGGTGCAATCATGCGATTCCCCCAAGTACAGTTGCGCGACCCACGCGTCCGATGCCCAGAATCCAGGCCGCCGTCCGCAGGCTGATTTTCCGCTCGTGCGACAACTCCCACACCCGTTCAAAGGCGTCGGACAGCACGCGATCCAACTCCTGACGCACCCGGTTCAGCGTCCATTGATAGTGCTGCCGGTTCTGCGCCCACTCGAAATAGCTGACGGTTACACCGCCAGCGTTCGCCAGCACGTCCGGCAGGACCACGATGCCGCGCTGCTCCAACACCTGATCGGCATCCGGCCAGGTGGGACTGTTGGCGGCTTCCAGCACGATCGGCGCCCGAATCGCGTGCGCCGTTTCGACATCGATCACCCCGCCCAGCGCGGCCGGAATCAGCACGTCGACGTCGAGCCGCATCAGTTGTTCGTTGGTAATGTGATCGGCTTGCGTGTAACCGGCCAACGAGTTTCCATGTTCGCCGGCGTAGCGCAACATCTCGGAGACATGCAGGCCGTCGGCGCGATGGTACCCGCCGCTGACATCGCTCACGGCGACGATCTTGCACTCGGCGTCCGCCAGGAACCGCCCCGTAAAAGAACCGACGTTGCCGAAGCCCTGGATCGCCACACTCGTCTGTTGTGGTTTGCGGCCCAGCCGGCTTAGCAGCTTGATGGCGAAAATCCCCACGCCGCGCCCCGTGGCTTCTTCACGCCCGGGAATGCCGAACAGTTCGACCGGTTTACCCGTGACCACGGCCGGGCTGAAGCCATGGTATTTCTGGTACTGGTTCGCAATCCACGACATCACCTGCGCGTTGGTGCCCATGTCGGGCGCGGGAATGTCGGTGTCGGGACCGATCACGTCGTGCAGGCCGTCGATGAAGCGGCGCGTCACCACTTCCAGTTCGCGCACGCTGAGCGCCTTCGGATCGATCGCGATTCCGCCCTTGGCCCCGCCGTAGGGGATGTTCACGATCGCCGTCTTCCAGGTCATCAGCGCGGCCAGCGACCGGACTTCGTCCAGGTCGACGTCGGGGTGATAGCGCAGGCCCCCCTTCATCGGTCCTCGGGAGTTGTCGTGCTGCACCCGGTAACCGATCGTGGTATTCAGCTCGCCGTTGTCCTGCTCGTAGGCGATCTGGACCTGCACCTCGCGCTTCGGCGTGATCAGCATCCGCCGCATGTTCTCGGTGAGTTCCATCTGATCCGCCGCGCGGTCGAAGTAAATCCGCGTGGCGTCAAAAGCGCGCATATCGAAATCGCCTGGGCGTCCGGAGGGTGGTGAACGGCTAAGGAATCATATCCCTAGGCCGGGGAACGCTCAACCTAACTTGGCGTGAACACCGATTTAACCGCGAAATGCGCGAAATGACGCGAAAACTAGGCTTCGCGGACTGAGCATCGTTCTTAGCGATGCATCGATTTGGCTAGGCTAATTGGGCACTGGATTTTCAGGCCGATTCCAGTCACAAACGTATTAGGGTGCTTCTATTTCGCGTCCTTTCGCGCATTTCGCGGTTAAATTCTGATGCCGCTGGCTCAATCGAGTGTGATTCCGTTTCGTGCTGCCGCCTTTGGGCTGGAGTTCTGTCTGATTACGTCGATTCGGGCTCGCAAATGGGGTTTTCCCAAGGGGTTGATCGACCCCGGCGAAACGGCGATCGAATCGGGCCTGAAAGAAGCCTGGGAAGAAGCCGGGCTGCGCGGACAAGTGATCGGCGAGGCGCTGGGCGACTATCGCTATGAAAAATGGGGCGAGACGCTGGAAGTCGCCGTGTACGTGATGCACGTCGAAACGGTGGAGGACGATTGGCTCGAGTCCGCGATGCGAGAACGCCGCTGGGCCGATGCGGACGAAGCCAAACTGCTGATCGCCAAAGACCCGCGCGCTACTTTCTTTCCGGCGGCAATCGATCAAGCCCAACGCTGGTTAGCTGCGAACTCGGGCCAATAGCTGACGTAAGCCCATCGTCACTCCGCGCTTACGCCTCGGCGGTCAAGGCTGTGTCTTGGGTTGCCAGGCGTCGCCACTTTTCGTCTTGATTCGTGGTGATTGTTTTCACCACGTGCAAGCCGAGCAATGCTGCGATCATTTGCATCAGCACGGCGCCCATCGAAAACCAGACGGCGACGAGCGCCTCGCCAGCGACCAGCGTATTGCCGGCCGATCCGGTATAGCGATTCGTGTACCAGGCGGCCAGGCGCAGCAGAATACTGATCCAAACGAACACCCACCACCAGCCGACCAGCGCGCTGGAAAACACGACTTTTTGTTCCGGGTCGAGCTCGCTCAGGTCGCTGCCGCGCCAGATCTCTTGCGCGAGCTGATAGGGCCGCACGAGATTCAAAAATGGAATGAAAAAGCAAAGCACTGCTTCCATCGAGCTGGATGACAGTTCCGCGGCGCCCAACGATGGCAGGTTGCGATAGGCGCGCTGGAACCAAAGCAGGAAGAGCGCGAACAACGCCAGGCGGACAACGCCATGCAGCAGCGACAGCGCCAGGTCGGCGATCGCCAGCCCGGTTGCTTCGCCCGACGACACGCCCAGGCCGCTTTCAGCCCGTAGCAAGAAAGCCACGAGGACGCAGTGATACGCCAACTCGGCGAGCAACAGCAGCATCGCCGCAGAGAAGAAAAACACGACCCGCTTCGCCCGCGGCCGCGCGGAACTGAAGCGGGCGTGCCGCCCAGTCGAGGCCTGCGCCAGCGCCGCGCGCGCGGTTTCGTTCAGCTCCCTGCTCCCCGGAGAGGCGTACGGATTGATCGAAGGTTCCATGCGGGCGGTTTCCAGCAGGGGGCGGAAACCGCGTTGCTCCGGGGTGGTCGCTTTGGGTCCCGTCATCCTATTCCCGAACGGCCGCCAAGAAAACCGATCCACCTGATTTGAGCCCGCGAAACACGCCAAACACGCGAAAAGGGAGGATGCTTGGGCCCATGCTATGGCAATGAACGTGGAGGGCCGGGAGCAATGCCATGTCGCGTCACTTTCATTTTCCCGTGTCATTTCGCGTCATTTTGCGTGTTTCGCAGGCTAACCCTCCGTGATGGGATATCCCTCCCGAGCCGGCCGAATTCAGTTTTCCCGGGGTTGCCGCCTTCACCGGGCCGATTTCAAGAAATGAGCTAGGTTCCAATAGGCGGAGTGCGATGGGTCACGTCCGCTATAGCCTCAAAATAGCGCGTTTGGGAAGGACGTACCATGGCAACCCGGTACATCGTTGGCATGCTGGCGGCGGCCCTGCTGTTCGGCACTTATGTCTTCGAGTTCGCCCTCGTTCCCGGGGGCGCTCCGCTGCCCGGTGACTACTTCCAGGGCCCCGAGGCGCTCCAGTGGCTCAAGAAGAGCGACAACGAATCGGCGCTGGCGTCGAATCGCTTCCTGGAAACCGAGAACGCCGTCCGGTTCGTGAAAAAGCTCTACGCGGCCGGCGCGACGGAAGTCCTAGTGCCAGACGATGCCATCGTAGACGAGGGTGACACCAAGTACGCCGATGCCTTAGTCGTCAAGCTACCCGAGGAAGCCGGTCGCCGGCAACAAGTCCTCGACCTCTGCGCCCCGGAGCTCGCCCGCGAAGGCGCCAGCGTGGATGAAATCGGGCAGGAGACGCAGATCTATCTGTGGTGGGATTGAGGGCGAGTTTGAAGTTTGAAAGGGAGTTCGAAGTTTTCAGTTTTCAGTGCTTTTGGGCGGCGGTTTCGCTGCTTCCTCACACTGAACACTTCAAGCTCCGCCTAAAAATGGTTCTTCACCCAATTCCGGGGAAAGCCTGGCGGATTTTGAGAAAGAAGTAGTTGTCGTCTCGGTAGCCGTAGGCCATACGTTTGAGGACTTT
>JAWXBP010000217.1 GCA_034440135.1 Planctomycetia bacterium | reverse complement strand
TTGGAGACCTTCGGTCGGGCCGGTGGCACGGTCGGGAGACCGTGCCACAACATAGGAACCGTGCCACAACATAGGACGTGATTGATGTCAACCGGCACGAATGGACGCTATAATAAGCCCATCAGGAGTTCCATGATGCGAACCTATACCGCTGTGATCGAACGCTGTGCCGATACGGGTCTTTATGTCGGGTACGTGCCCGGCTTTTCCGGCGCGCATTCGCAGGGCGAGACCGTCGATGAATTGCTCGCGAATCTACGCGAGGTGATCACGATGCTGCTGGAGGATGGTGAGCCGACGCTGGACACCGAGTTCATCGGCACGCAGACGCTGCAAGTCGCGGCCCCATGAGCAAGTTGCCGGTGTCGAAGCCGCAGGAAGTCGTGCGGTTGTTGGAAGCCCTCGACTTCGTGGAGGTGCGGCAACGCGGCTCACACAAGCAGTTCCGACACGCGGACGGACGTCGCACGACGGTGCCATTTCATAAGTGACGGGATATCTCACCCGGCTTGTTACGGCAGATCATTCGTGATGTCGGCGTTACGGTCGTTGAGTTTCTTGGCGGCGAGAAAGGCGATTGACAGATCGCCGACCGACGGTCCGTTGTAGGTCAGGCACCGTTGTCGAAGACGAAGGGCAAGCAGTCGAGCGTATCGCCGCAACGTCCCAATGGCCGCATAAGGCTGTGCCTGACATGATTGCGGGCCGCACCGGTGTGATACATTGTTGTGTCACGGTCTCCCGACTGTGACACCCCGCCGACCGAAGGTCTCCCTGAGCGGGTGGAGCCGCGCAAGGCTTGCTACTTTTTCACGGCGGAACAATCGGTGCGCCGTCGGTCGTGAGTACGGGAGACCTTCGGTCGGGCCGGTGGCACGGTCGGGAGACCGTGCCACAACAGGGCCAAAGACTCTGTCGACTCAATGAAACTTAACGCCCGGGTTCTATGCGCTACCAACTTTCCACACTGATGGTTGCCGTACTCGCTTCAGCAAGTTTCTTTGCTGGCATGCGTGTTGGTTCCATGCCTTCTCCAAATCCACATCTTTCGGAGGCAGACTTCCTTTTTGCGAGCGCGCTGTGGACTGCGGGGTTCCTTTCGCTCGTTCTTGTCATACTTGCGCCGCGCTGCTGGCAAGCTTTCCTGGCTGGCTACTTGGTTTGTTCGGCGGTCCTTGGATGGGGCGGCGGCTTGATGGTTATTCAGTCGTACTTTATGGGCCTGCCCGGCGGTCTGTTGGCAGGAAGCCTGAGCGCATGTCTGCGTGAGCATCAATCCGAATCGATGATGGCCACCACAACGATCTTGTTCTTGGCCGCGTGCTTTATTACAGGCGGCGTCGCTGGATTGTATCTGTTCAATTGAGGGCGGGTTGCGTGCCGCACTCCTGTCAGGCACATTTTTCGCGGCGACTATGGACTTCGACTTGTTTATTCGCGCGCAGAGCTGCTGCGACCGTCGGCGGTGCCTGACCTACGGGATTGGCACCCGTCCGGCGTGTACGAGTGGAAGTGCCGGCGATGGACGCGGCGCGATGTCGCCCTGTGGATCGACGTCCTCTCCCCCTCGCTGGCGCTTCGGGTTAGTGTTGTGAGTCTCTGCCATTCTGGCATTCGACATTGGCCGCTGGTGGAGCTCGCCATTTCGCTGGAAACACTCGCTAAACCATTGCTGCGCAGGCGGTTATCGCCGCGCGCATGCGGCCCGGCACGGTGCTTGCTAATAAGGGCTTCACGACGTCCCGCGCCTGCCAAGTGCGGTTCCGGGCCGTCGTCCTGATTGGTGAATTGAGCTTTGCGGTTGGCCGGCTGTCCCGGTTTGAGCGAGTTGCTTGAGCCAGTGCCGACCCGGCGGCCGTTGACCGTATCTCCCCCGCATTACCAGCTTTTGGAGGACTCTCGCTGTGGCAAAAAAGATGGTCTTTGACGATGAGGCTCGCCAGCCGTTGTTGGCCGGCGTGACCAAGTTGGCCCGGGCGGTTCGCAGCACGTTGGGCCCGCGGGGTCGCAACGCGGTCCTGGACAAGGGCTGGGGCTCCCCGAAGATCACCAAGGACGGCGTGACAGTCGCCGAGGACATCGAGCTGGAAGACCCGAACGAGAACCTGGGCGCCCAGCTCGTCAAGGAAGCGGCCAGCAAGACCAACGAAGTGGCCGGCGACGGCACCACGACGGCGACGGTCATCGCCGAGGCCGTGTTCCGCGAGGGTTTGAAGATGATCGCGGCGGGCGCGGACCCGATGGCGCTCTCGCGCGGGATCAATAAGGCCACGGAGGCGGTTGTCGCGGCGATTAAGAAGCTGGCCACGCCGATCAACGAAAAGAACAAGACGGAAATCAAGCAGGTCGCCACGATCGCCGGCAACAACGATCCCAGCATCGGCGAAGTGTTGGCCGACGCCTTCCTGAAGGTCGGCAAAGACGGCGTGATCACGGTCGAAGAAGGCAAGCAAAACGAGACGTACGTCGAAGTCGTGGAAGGCATGCAATTCGATCGCGGCTATCTCTCGCCGCACTTTGTCACCAACCAGGACGCGCAGCTCGTCGAACTGAGCGATTGCTCGATCCTGATCTTCGAAGAGAAGATTTCCAACGCCAAGCACCTGGTGCCGCTGTTGGAAGCGATCAGCAAGGCGAATCGCCCGTTGTTGATCATCGCCGAGGACATCGAAGGGGAAGCCCTGGCGACGTTGGTCGTCAACAAGATGCGGGGCATCTTGAACGTGTGCGCCGTGAAGGCGCCCGGCTACGGCGATCGCCGCAAAGCGATGCTCGGCGACCTGGCCGTGTTGACGGCCGGGACCGCGATCTTCAAGGACCTGGGCATTGCCCTGGATGCGGTGAAGCTCACCGACCTGGGCCGCGCCAAGAAGGTGACGATCAGCGCGGAAAACACGACGATCATCGCCGGCGCCGGCAAGAAGGCGGAAATCGAAGGCCGCGCCGAGCAGATTCGCCGCGAGATCAGCACGACGGACAGCGAGTACGATCGCGAGAAGCTGCAGGAGCGTTTGGCGAAGCTCGCGGGCGGCGTGGCGCAGATCAACTGCGGCGCGGCGACCGAGACCGAAATGAAAGAGCGCAAGGCGCTGATCGAAGACGCCAAGGCCGCGACGCAGGCCGCGTTGGAAGAAGGCATCGTCCCGGGCGGCGGCGTGGCGCTCATCCGCTGCGAAAAGGCGCTCGACAAGTTGCAACTTACGGGCGACGAAGCGTTCGGCGTGAAGATCATTCGCAACGTGCTGGATTACCCGCTGCGTTACATCGCCGAAAACGCCGGGTTGGACGGCGCGGTGGTGGTGAATCGCGTGCGTCAGCTCAAGAACCCGAACGAAGGGTACGACGCCGACAAGGATCAATACGTCGACCTGGTGAAGGCCGGCGTGATCGATCCCGCGAAGGTCGTTCGTACCGCATTGCAAAACGGGGCGAGCGTGGCGGCGTTGCTGCTGACCACCGAGGCTTTGATCACCGACCTCCCGAAGGAAGACGACGGCGACGGCGATCACGGCGGCGGCCACCATGACCATGGCATGGGCGGCATGGAAGGAATGGGTGGCATGGGAGGCATGGGTGGCATGGGAATGGGAATGTAGTTGCCCGTAGGTCAGCCTTTCCAGGCTGACGGGGGACACCGAACCAAACTTGAAACGTCAGCCTGGAAAGGCTGACCTACATCAATAATCAACGGAATCAACAAAGACATGAAGACCCTCAAAGTGCGTCCGCTGGAAGATCGCGTTGTCGTGGAACCGAAGGAAGCTGAGGAGCGGACCGCTGGCGGCATCGTGCTGCCGGACACCGCCAAGGAAAAGCCGCAACGCGGCACCGTCGTCTCGGTCGGCCCGGGCAAGCTGCTGGATAGCGGCGAGCGCGGCACGCTCTCGGTCGTGGTCGGCGACGAAGTGATCTACGGCAAATACTCCGGCACGGAGATCGAGCTGGACGGCAAGGATCTGAAGATCGTCCGCGAGACGGACATTTTGGCGAAGGTGGTGAGGTAGGGGGGAAGTAGGTGTAGTAGGTGGAGTAGTTAGTAGGTGAAGTAGGGCCGCTGCGCCCACTTCGACCGAAAACTACGCATGCTCCTACTAACTGCTTCACCTACTTACTACTCCACCTACTCCGCCTACTCACACCCCCACCTACTACCAGGAATTCCCCGTGCCTAAACAACTCCTTTTCGAAGATCAGGCCCGCGCGAAGATGTTGCGCGGGGTTGAGAAGTTGGCCAACGCCGTGGCCGTGACGATGGGCCCGACCGGCCGTAATGTGATCATCGACAAATCGTTCGGCGGCCCGACTGTCACCAAAGACGGCGTGACCGTGAGCAAGGAAGTCGAGTTGGAAAACCGCTTCGAGAACATGGGCGCGAAGCTCGTGAACGAAGTGGCCTCGAAGACCTCGGACATCGCCGGGGACGGCACCACGACGGCCACCGTGTTGGCCCGCGCGATCTTCAAAGAGGGCACGCGTTTGATCGCGGCCGGCAGCAATCCGATGGCGGTTCGCCGCGGCATCGAAAAAGCCGTCGACGCGGCCGTTGAGAAGCTGCGTTCGATGAGCAAGCCGGTCTCCAGCAAGGAAGAAATCGCTCAGGTCGGCGCGATCAGCGCCAATAACGACCGCGCGATCGGCGACATGATCGCCAACGCGATGGAGCGGGTCGGCAAGGACGGCGTGATCACGGTCGAAGAAGGCAAGTCGACCGAGACGACGCTGGAATTCGTCGAAGGCATGCAGTTCGACAAGGGCTACCTCTCGCCGTACTTCATCAATCGTCCGGCCGAGATGGATTGCCAGCTCGAAAACGCGTACATCCTGATTCACGAAAAGAAGATCGGCAACCTGCGCGAGCTGGTGCCCGTCCTCGAACAAGTGATGCAGACCGCCAAGCCGCTGTTGATCATCGCCGAGGACGTGGAAGGGGAAGCCCTCACCACGTTGGTGGTGAATCGCCTCCGCGGCATTCTGAACATCTGCGCTGTCAAAGCCCCGGGCTTCGGCGATCGCCGCAAGGCGATGTTGGGCGATATCGCCACGCTGACCGGCGGCACGCTGATCAGCGAGGACCTCGGCATCAAGCTGGAAAACCTGCAATTAAGTCAACTCGGTCGCGCCAAGCAGATCACGGTCGACAAGAACGACACGACGATCGTACAAGGCGCCGGCGAGCAGAAGTTGATTCAGGCCCGCATTCAACAGATTCGCTCCCAGATTGAGAACACCGAAAGCGATTACGATCGTGAGAAGTTCCAAGAGCGGCTGGCGAAGCTGACCGGCGGCGTGGCGATCATCTCGGTGGGAGCGAACAGCGAAGCCGACATGAAGCAAAAGAAGGCCCGCATCGAAGACGCCTTGCACGCGACGCGTGCGGCGGTCGAGGAAGGCGTGCTGCCGGGCGGCGGCGTGGCGCTCTTGCGTTGCAAGGAAGCGGTCGAAGGCGCGAAGAAGTCGGCCAAGGGTGACGAGAAGATCGGCGTCGATATCGTGTTGCACGCGCTCGACGCCCCGATGCGTCAGATCGCCGACAACTGTGGCATCGACGGCTCGGTCGTCGCCGACGAAGTGAGCCAGAAGCCCACCAACACCGGCTACGACGCCAACAAGGCGCAGTACGTCGACATGGTCAAGGCGGGCATCATCGACCCGTTGAAGGTGGTCCGCAGCGCGTTGGCGAACGCGGCCAGCATCGCGGGCTTGATGTTGACGACCGAAGCCATGGTCACCAACATCGACAAGGACGACCACTCGCCCCGCACCGAAGGCAGCGTGCGGTAACGTAGCGATGTGCTAGATTTGTGAGGTTCAAGAGGGCCACTTCGATTGAACCCGGAGTGGCCCTTTTTTATGAGAACTCGGAACGCAGAAGTCGGAACTCGGATCTGATTTCGCCTACGTTCCGTTTTCCTACTTCCGAGTTCCGAATTTGCCAGCCATGCCAACGATGCAAGGAAAGCGCGACTACTACGAAGTTCTCGGGGTTGCGAAGGACGCGTCCGAGAAGGACGTGAAGGACGCCTATCGCAAGCTCGCCATCAAGTATCACCCGGACAAGAACCCGGGCGATGAGGAGGCGGTGGCGCGCTTCAAGGAAGGGGCCGAGGCGTTCGAAGTGCTGGGCGACGCCGAGAAGCGCGCACGGTACGATCGTTTTGGCCATGCCGGCGTGGGCGGCGGCGGGCAACAGTTCCGCGACGTAAACGACGTCTTCCAGGCATTCGGCGATTTGTTCGGCGACGGGCTGTTCGGGGTCCTCTTCGGGGTGGCGGACGAGGGCGCGGACGGCGAGTCTCAAAGGGCGCCGACCTGCGCTGCGACGCGAAGTTGACGCTGCTGGAAGCGGCCCGAGGCGTAACGAAGACGGTTCATTTCCAACGCCATGAGCGTTGCGTCGAATGCGAAGGCTCCGGCGCGAAAAAGGGTACTAAGCCGGAAAGCTGCAAATACTGCGGCGGCCATGGGCAGGTCGTGCAATCGTCCGGCATCTTCCGGGTGCAAACCACGTGTCCGGCCTGTCAGGGTCAGGGTTCCGTGGTGAAGGAACATTGCTCGGCTTGTAAAGGGCGCGGGCATATTCCGAAGCGCGTGCAGCGCGATGTGGAGATACCGGCTGGCGTCGACGGTCAAACAAAACTGCGCCTCTCGGGCGAGGGAGAACCAAGCCCGAACGGCGGCCCGAGTGGCGATGTGTATTGCTTCATTCATGTGGAAGAGCATGAGCTGTTCGTGCGCGACGGCCAAAATTTGATCTGCCAGGTGCCGATTAGTTACACGCAGGCGGCGCTGGGCGCTAAGATTGATGTGCCGACGCTGGACGGCCGCGAAACGCTCGACATCCCGCCCGGCACGCAGCCTGGCGATGTATTCACGATGCGCAACCGCGGGATGCCCGACCCGCGCCGGCGCGGGCTCGGCGACTTGCTGGTGCAGGTGCATTTGGAAGTGCCGAAGCGACTCGACGCCCGCGAGGAACAACTGTTGCGGGAGTTGGC
>JAWXBP010000216.1 GCA_034440135.1 Planctomycetia bacterium | reverse complement strand
CTAGCCCGTCGTCGGCCGCTACGTCAGTGGATTGCATTTGCCGCGAACGTATGATCAAGGCGAGTGGCGCTGGCGTCCAGGCGTCGGCGTTCCAAGTCGTGCCGGCGCAATCCGATCAAGTCGATGGGCGAGGTGAAATACTCGCGCAACAAATCCAAGTCGCTAGGTGACGGCATTTCGTTTTCCGGTCGGAAGCTTTGACGGGAAATCCACAGCAACCGAAACTCGCCCGCCTTTGGGACGACGAGCGTGAAGCCGCCGTTCTCGTCCGCGCGAGCCATCGCGCCGCCGACGCGGGTGAACTCTTCGGTATCGACGTCCGCCAGTTTGCCATCGCTCGATTCCAGTCCCAGCAGGCGGAGCTTTACGGCCGGCGCCGGTTCGACAGGGACCGCCAGGACGATGGCGCCGGCGTCGCCGCGCTTCGCGCCGGAACTATCGGCGTACGTGATGCGGCCTTCGAGGAGCACAGGACCGGATTCGATTTCGGCCGCGGCGTCCTGGACGTTTTGCGCCCGCGCCAGCGCATAACCTACAACAAAGCCCAAGGCGGCCATGGTCACCGCGAGCGCGAGCTTAGCCACGAGGTCGCGTCGCCGACGGCGCAGCATCACGGACATGGGCTCGTCGTGAACTTCGAAGGCAGGTCCGGGATCGGTGCGCCAGAGGGCCACCGGCGGCGGTTCCGCGATGACGACCGGCGGGGCGTCGTCGGCCGAGTCGTCGATCACGCGCCAAGAAGCCGGTTCGTGTGGTCGCCTCTCGGCCACGGACCAGGCGTCGTCGCGGTTTTCAGCTTCCGTGGGTTCGGCGGCCACGTTGAGTTCTGGCCGTCGATCAGATCGGCGGCGTTTGCGGGCCGTGCGCTCCAACTTGGCCATGGCGACTTCGGTGCGCGCACGCCCTTCGTCCGGGACGACGAGTTGCGCGGCACAGCGCGGGCACTCGGTGCCCGAACCAATTTTGCGCCGGGCGACGCTCAAAGTCGCGCGGCAACCAGGGCAAAGAAACTCAACAGGCATACCGTCCACGGTAGCAGACGGCGAAGGGGAATGCCAATCACGGCGTCAAGCGAATGCCGGCGTCCGAGGCGTTCCGTCCGCAGCATTTTTTGTATTTCTTGCCGGACCCGCAGGGGCAGGCCTCTTTGCGGCCGACTTTGGTGGGGGCGTGGATGGGCTCGGGGACGTCTTCGTAGATGTCGTTCCAGTCTTCGGTTTCCTTACTCAAATGCTTAGGATCGACGTCAATCTTGCGCGGCGTCATCAAGTCGCGCAGGTATTGAACGGTGTCTTTCGGCTCCGGGAGCACGTAGCGGTCGAAATAGGGGCGGTGGCCAGCGTCTGCCGCGGCGAAATCGGCCTCCGCTTGTTCCGGCGTTATGAAATCTAAGTCAACATTGAGCAGAGCAAACGCTTCCATGACCAAGTCGCGCGTCGAGGCCACGCCGAGATGGCAAAGGGTGGTGATGAGCGGATTCCCAAGTTCAAAGTCATTCGTTTCGACGGCATGACGCAGGTGCGTGCACAGCCGTTCTGCCGCCTGCTCAAGGGTGAATGCGCCACCTCGTGCCAAGATGCAGATGGAATCCACCGCTGCCCAGCGGACATATTCATTGACGTCGCGGTCACGAATCAGGCCGTCGATCAGTTCGGGCTGGTCGTCCGCCAGCAGCGCTAGGGCAAGCGGCAAATCTTCGTGGATGAAATCGTCGAAGAGATCCAGCGGCAATTCGCCGGGTAGCGTCACAGCTTCGATGATCGCCGGCAACGCTTCCTTGGCGCGGAACTCTGAAAGCAGCAGTAGTGCAAACTCGTGCGGCAGCTCAACGGGAAATTGGCCGTCGCGCGCCTTAGCGGAGGCGGCACGGATTGCGGCGATTAGGTGGGGGATGAACAGCTCGCGATGGCGTTGAACTGTTCGGAAAGCCTCCGTCGTCGCTTCGCCGCCACTCCATTTCAACTCAGCCATCACGGCGGCGACATCAACGTCCGATTCCGTTTGAACTTGCGGTTCACCCAACATGGCGGTTCCTTCCGGTCATTGGCCTGGAGCAATTGACTGCCACTACTTTGCATTTTGTGATTTGAACCCGTCGGTCGACAAGATCCCCCGACTGCCTTTTTTTTTATTCGATTCCTCGGACTGGCGAGCTGCGGCGTCACGCGCCCCGGGCACCTTGACTCCCCGGACCTAGCCCGTTATCTTTTCTCAATTGCGGCGTCCACTAAGTTGTTGTCTTGAAACGGCTTTGGCGTTGCTGGCGGCGTTGGGCCGACAGCGACTGTCAGGCGGTGGCGGGACGACGGGCTTCAAGGCATGGCAAGAATCTCGCTGGCGGGTGTTTCGCACACTTATCCAGGCGGGATCAAGGCGGTCAATGACCTCGATCTAGAGGTTCTCGACGGCGAGCTGTTGGTGCTCTTGGGGCCGAGTGGTTGCGGCAAGAGCACGACGTTGCGGCTGATCGCCGGGTTGGAGTCGCCAGCAAGCGGAGTCTTACGGCTCCGTGACAGCGAAGCGAATCGCCTCCCACCGCATGCCCGTGACGTGGCGATGTTGTTTCAAGAGGAAGCTTTGTATCCGCACTTGAGCGTGCGGGACAATCTTGGTTTCTCTCTCCAAGCGCGTCGCCGCGGCTGGCTGCGATGGCGCGAAGCCCCGGTGGCATCGGCGCCCGCAGTGCGCGAACGCGTCGAGCAAGTGGCCAGGCGACTCGGTCTGGCCAATTTGCTGGAGCGGCGCCCCGCGGCGCTTTCCGGCGGCGAACGGCAGCGGGTCGGGCTCGGCAGGTTGCTGGTGCGCGGCGCTGGCATCTGGCTGCTGGATGAACCGTTCGCGCATGTCGATACGCGGTTGCGGACGGAATTGCGGCGGATGCTTCGCGGTCTGCAGCGCGAGCAGGCGGCGACGGCGGTGTACGTGACGCACGATCAGGCCGAAGCGTTCGCGCTGGCCGATCGGGTGGCGGTGATGCGGGACGGGCGAATCGAGCAAGTTGGCACGCGGCAGGAGTTGTACGAGCGGCCGGTGAACCAGTTCGTAGCGGGATTCGTGGGCGATCCGCCGATGAATTTCGCCCTCGGCGAAGTGCAATGGGAAAATGGTTCGGCGCGATTCGTCGCGGAGGGCTGGTCGCTGCGGTTGGGAGATCAAGACCAGGTCGGCGAGGCGGGGCGGCGGTTGGTGGCAGGTTTTCGGCCGTCGATACTGCATTTAGTCGACACAACGAATACCCAGGCAGGGTCGATCCGACGTATTGGGATGGCGATCGTGGTCGGCGAAGAGTGGCACGGGGAGACGGCATACACGGCGATCGCCTGGCACGCATTGCAGCGGCCTGAGCCGGCGCAATGGTGGTGGGTGAAGTCGCCGACGGATTTGAAGGTCGAGATCGGAAGTCAGGTCGCCGTGGCGGTGGAGCAGGAACCGCTGTGGTTTGACGCAGTGAGTGGAGAGCGAGTTTAGTGGTCGGAAGTTGCGAGCGACGGATTTGGACGGTCGTTGGCCGTACCGGGTTCAAAGTTCCAGGTTCCGACTTACACGGGTAAGGACGTCGGTTCGCCGCGAAGAGTCGCGGTGCGATCGGCCCCTTGGCAACCGGCCGGCCCACGGCCGTCGGTGGTTCGGACACGCAGAGTTACGACACGATCCGGGCCGCACCGAAAAACGAGAAAGGCGTCCGCGAACGCGGATGAAACGAAATCATGAACGCCATCGAAGTACTACGAATTGTCGATACGATTCACCGCGATAAAGGGATTCCCAAAGAGATCGTTTTTCAGGCCATCGAATCGGCCTTGGTGAAGGTCTCTAAGAAGCATTTCGGCGAAGACCATGACGTCATCGTCACGATCGATCGGCAGTCCGGACAGATTTCCGGCACGCATAACGGCGAGCCGCTCGACCCGGAGGAGACGATCGGCCGCATTGGCGCTCAGTTGGCGAAGCAGGAGATCATCCAGAAGATCCGCGAAGCGGAGCGGGACGCCCTGTACGACGAATACAACGAACAACGCGGGCAGCTGATTTCCGGCATCGTTACCCGGTACGAAGGGGGCACCGCCACGGTGCAGCTCGGCAATACCGAGGCGATTCTGCCGCGCTCCGAGCAGATTCCAGGCGAAACGCACCATGCCAACGAGCGCGTGCGGGCGACCGTGTTCGAGGTCCGCAAGGCCGGCAGCAAGGTGAAGATCAGCCTCAGCCGTACGCGGCCGGCGCTCGTGGGACGGCTGTTCGAGCAGGAAATCCCCGAAATCGCCGACGGCGTGATTGAAATCCGGGCCATGGCCCGGGAGCCAGGCTACCGCAGCAAAGTGGCCGTGAGCAGCACCGATCAGCGGGTCGATTCCGTCGGCGCGTGCGTGGGCGTGCGCGGGAACCGGATCAAGAACATCGTCGACGAACTGGCGGGCGAGCGGATCGATATCGTCCGCTGGAGCGACGATATGCAGGTGTTGATCCCCAACGCGTTGCAGCCGGCCGAGGTGGAAGAGGTCATTCTCTGCCAAATGCTGGGCCGGGCGATCGTGCTCGTGCGCGAGGACCAGTTGTCGCTGGCCATCGGCAAACGGGGCCAAAATGTCCGGCTGGGGAGCAAACTCTGCGGCTGGGATATCGAGATCATGACCCGGGAAGAGCTGGGCGAGGGGATCGAGCGGGCGGTGGCTGGCTTCGCGTCGATCGAAGCGGTGACCGAGGAGTTGGCGGAGCGCCTGGTAGGCGAGGGCTTTTTGTCATACGATGATCTGTCGATTATCGAGCCTGACGATTTGATGGAGATGGGCGGTTTGACGGCCGAAGAGACGGACAAGATCGTCGCCGAGGCGGAATCGCGGGCGGAAGAAGCGGAGCAAGCGGCCGCGACCGAGCGGCGCCGGCAACGCGACCAAGATCGCATCGCGGCGGCGACCGTCGCGGAGGAGCAGGCCGAGGCAACCGAAACGGGGACCACGGGTGGCGAGGAATCGCCGGTCGTGGTGGCCGAAGCGGAAACCGAGCTGCCGATTGATGAAGTGGCGCCGGTCGCAGAGGCGCCGGCCGACGGTGCGGCGCCTGCCGAAGCCGAGGAGAGTTGGGATGAGAACGAATCGGCTTCTGCTCAACCGGCGGAGTAGGGTTCGTGGTGCGAATCCGTTGTAACACGGATTCGAGCTGTTCGCACGGGAGACTCAGGGTATGCAATAACCAGTTGGCAATGGTCGCGACCTCAGTCGTTTCTCCAGCGTTGGAGAGGACTTTTTCGCGGGTCGCGCAGGGAGTTTTAGCTTGGCCGCACGGATCTATTCGCTCGCCAAAGAACTGAACATCGACAGCAAGTTGCTGGTGGACATCTGCGCCAAGGCTGGTCTGCCGGGCAAGGGTTCTGCGCTGGCCAGCCTGTCCGACGAAGAAGTGGCGAAGCTCAAAGCTTATCTGGCCGGTGGCGGCGGCGCGAGCCGGCCCGCCGGGCCGAAATTGGCCCCCAGCGCGAGCGGGCCGATTCATGAGATTCCCACGCCGCCGTCCAGCGCGCCGCCGGCTGCGGTCGCTGCGGCAGCGCCGCCGCCGCCCGTGGCAGCGGCCCCTGCGCCACCTCCCGTGAAGATGCCGCCCTTGGCGCGACCTGGAGCCCCGGTGCGCCCCGCGGCGCTCACGCGCGCTGCCGCATCGACCGAACAGCCCCCGGTCAGCCGCGAGAGCTACATTCCGCCAACCGGCACCGGGCGACCGCCGTTGATGGTCCCTCGCCGCGAGCGGGAAAAATCCCTTGGCGAGAAGAAGTCGGGCGGCGAAGGCAGCCGTCCCGCGGATCAGGAGCGCTCCGCGCCGGCTGTCCGTTTGGGACGCATGCCGGCCGCCGCGCCGCCGCCGGTGACCAGATCGAACGAGCCGGAACCACAGAAGCCCGATATCAAATTGCCGCTCGACGCGATTCGTGCCCGACAAAAGGGAGGCACGAAGCCGCTCGAAGAGCTGGTCAAAAAACACGAGGAAAAGCGCAAAGGCACCGCGGCGCGGGGCAAGGACGACACGGCAGCACGTCCCGCGGCCGCTGGCGCGGGGAGTCGTCCGCCGTTATCGCTCGGCGGACGCGATCGAAACAAGCGCGGCGGCAAGCCGGGCGTCCCGGGCGCTCCTGTCGAGGGAGGCGCCGACGCTGGACGCGATCAGCGGACGCTGAGCCGCAAACGGGGCTCTTCGCGCCGCCGCCGGCCGGACGAAGACGACGGTCGTCGTCGCTCAGGGTCGATTCGCCGCACAGGGGCTAACACGGCCGCGCCACGAAAGAACAATGTGGTCGTGGAACTTCCTTGCACGGTGCGTTCTTTCTCCGAAGCAGTGGGCGTACCTGCCAACCGCGTGCTCGGCCAATTGCTGAAGCTTGGCTCGATGGCCACGATCAACAGTTCGCTCGAAACCGAGTTGGCCGAACTGCTCGCCGTGGAAATGGGCGTCGAGGTCAATTTCAAGCGACCGGTCGATCAGGAGCAGCAACTCGTCGATCAACTGGAGCAGGAAGAGTTCGAAGAGGGCCTGTTGCCACGTCCGCCGATCGTCACCTTCCTGGGACACGTCGACCACGGCAAGACGTCGCTGTTGGACAAGATCATCGGCATCAACGTGGTCAGCGGCGAAAGCGGCGGCATCACGCAGCACATTCGCGCCTACCGGATCGAGAAGGACGGGCGTTCGATCGCCTTTGTCGATACGCCGGGCCACGAAGCCTTCACGGAAATGCGAGCTCGCGGAGCGCAAGTGACCGACATCGCGGTGTTGGTCGTCGCGGCCGACGACGGTGTCATGCCGCAGACCGAAGAAGCGATTAGTCACGCGCGGGCGGCCGGCGTGCCGATCGTGGTGGCTCTCAATAAGGTCGACTTGCCGAGCTACGACGAGAACAAAATCTTCCAGCAGTTGGCGACGAACGATCTGTTGCCGACGGCCTGGGGCGGCGATACGGAAGTGGTGAAAACCAGCGCCATCAAGGGCACCGGCATCGACGAATTGTTGGAAACCCTGCTGACCGTCGCGGAATTGCACGAATACAAGGCGAATCCCGACCGCGCGGCCTTCGGTACCTGCATCGAAGCCGAACAGAGCGAAGACCGGGGCGTGGTCGCCAAGTTCATGGTGCAAAAAGGCACGCTCAAGGTCGGCGACGTCGTGGTTTGCGGCGCCGCTTCGGGTCGCGTGAAGGCGATGTACGACACGCTCGATCCGCGCAAGACCTACGAATCGGCCGGACCGTCGACGCCGGTGAACGTGACCGGTCTCGATATGCCCCCCGACGCGGGCGATCACTTCTTCGCACTGGACGAGATCGCCCAGGCGCGCGAGATCGCGACGCGGCGTGGCGAACATCAGCGCCAACAGGCCTTGGGCGCCGGCACGGTCGAGCACGTTACGCTGGAAAACCTGGCGGATCGCTTGAGCAAGGACGAAGTGCAGACGCTCAACTTGATCCTTCGCGCCGATACGCGCGGCTCGATCGAAGCGATTCGCAAAGAGCTCACCAAGCTGCATCACCCGGAAGTGCAGATCAAGATTCTGCAGGCCACGGTGGGCGGCATCTCCGAGGCCGACGTGCATCTGGCGCACGCCTCGAACGCCGTCATCATGGGCTTCAACGTCGTTCCCGACGAAGGGGCCCGCGCGCTGGCCGAGCAGTACAAGGTGCAGGTCCGCCGCTACGACATCATTTACAAGGTCTCCGAAGACCTCAAGGCCGCGCTCGAAGGCATGCTCAAGCCGGAACAGCGCGACGTGGAACTTGGTCGGGCGCTGGTGCAGCGCGTGTACGTGATCAGCCGCGTCGGCGCGATCGCCGGTTGCCGCGTGCTGGCCGGAACGATCGAACGCAACTCCCGGATTCGCGTGATTCGCGAGAACCGGGTGATTGGCGACTACCGGCTGGATTCGTTGAAACGCGAGAAGGACGACGCCCGCGAAGTGCGGGAAGGCCTGGAATGCGGCATGAAGCTGGCCGGGTTCAACGACCTGAAGGAAGGGGACGTGCTCGAGGCGTACCGTGTCGAGGAGGTGGCTCGTTCGCTGTAGCCGGTCCGCGACCAGTGCAACGTGCCGCTTTCAACGGTAGAATCGATTATCCCGCCAGTTCGACGCAGTCTCCCCCCGCATTCCTCACGCTAAGCTTATCTGTCCCGCATGTCTTCCCGCCGAGTACAAAAAGCCGCCGCCGCGATTCGCCAGGTCGTGAGCATGGCCATTCTGACCGAGCTGAAGGATCCGCGCGTGAAAAACGTGACGGTCACCTTCGTGGAAGTCATGCCGGATATGCGGCAGGCGAAGATTCACGTTTCGATCATGGGGGACGAAACCAAGCAGGGCCTGGCGTTGCACGGACTGCGCAGCGCCGCCGGCTTCCTGCAATCCAAGCTCGCGGAGCGGATCGAAACCCGGTACACGCCGCGATTGGAGTTCGTGCTCGACCAGGGCGTGAAGCATTCCATCGCCGTGACGGAGATTCTGCAACGCGTGCTGCCGCAGGAGCCGACGGAGGTCGACGACGCGGAGGCAGAGTCGGTCGACGAAGAGGAGTCGGCGGACGATGACGACGACGAGAACGAGGAGCGATAAGACCACGCGCCGTCGCGAAGGCGCTCTCTGTAACGAGTATCGAAGTTTCCGAGATTTGCATGGCCAATCATCCAAACCGCGCCGCGTTGCTGACCAAGGCGCACAAAGTTCTCAAAAAGCACTACAAGCCGGTAAACCCCGTCGCGGAACGACCGCTGATGGAGCAACTGCTGTTCGCGCTGTGCCTGGAGAACGCCACCTACGAAGCCGCCGAGCAGGCCTACGCCTCGCTGGAAGCGAGCTATTTCGATTGGAATGAAGTTCGCGTCACGACGGTGAAGGAGTTGTCCGAGTCGATGTCCTCGCTCCCGGACCCGGCCGCCGCGGCCACGAACCTGCGGCGCGTACTGCAGGCCGTGTTCGAGTCGAACTACTCGTTTGAGATCGAGGCCCTCCGCAAGCAGAACCTTGGGCAGGCGATCACCAAGCTCACCGGATTCGCCGGCGCATCGCCGTTCGCCGTGGCTTATGTGACCCAATCAGGATTGGCCGGGCACTCCGTGCCGGTCGATCGCGGCGCGCTGTGGGCGCTGCAAATCGTCGGCGCTTTGACCGACAGCGAAATGGCGGCCGGCACGGTTCCTGGCATGGAGCGGGCAATCCCCAAGAACAAGGGGATCGAGTTCGGCAGCCTGTTGCATCAGTTGGGCGCGGACCTGGTGGTAACTCCGCATTCGACGAATGTCCACAACATCCTGATCGAGATTTCGGCCGACGCGAAAAACCGCCTGCCGAAACGCCAGGCCAAGAAAAAGCCGGAAGAGGCGGCCCCCGCTCCGACGCCGCCACCAGCGCCGGCAAAAGCCCCGGTCGTTGCGGCAAAGGCTGCGCCGGAGAAACCGGCCGCCGCGATCGCCCCCAAGGCCGTCGCGAAGAAAAAAGAGCCGGTCAAGGAAGCTCCCAAAGAAGCGCCCGCCGACAAACACAAGGCCGCCAAATCGGCCAAGAAGCCGGCCGCGCCGCCGAAGAAGAAACCGTCGCCGGTATCGAAACCGATGCAACGCAAGCCGCGCTAGCGATTCGGGCGGAGCAGCCGGCGCTCGACCCAACGGCCGCCAGGGCTGGCCTACAATGGCGTAGGAATGCTCATGCACGAACCCGAGCTGTTGCAAATCGAGCTGCTGGCCGACGTCGACGCACTCGTCAGTGAGTTGCGCGAATGGGCCGAACGTGCGCCTCCCTGGCCGGCGGCCCGCGGCTGTCAGGCGATCGTCCGTCGCCTCACCGAACGCGCCAGCGCCCTGCGCGTGCGGCTGGAAGCCCCGCTCGTCGTCGCAACCCTCGGCGGCACCGGAACCGGCAAAAGCACCTTGGTGAACGCCCTGGTCGGCGCCGAAGTGACCACGCCTGGCAAGCAACGCCCCACGACGCTGCAGCCGACATTGATCTGTCGGCCCGACTTGCGCCCCGAGATGTTGGGCATCGACCCGCGCACCGTGCAGCTCGTGCAGCGCGATCTGCCGATGCTGCGGGATCTCGTGCTCTTGGATTGTCCGGACCCGGACACGACCGAAGATGCGGAAGCGCCAGCCACAAATCTTGCGCGGCTGCGCGAACTATTGCCGCAATGCGATGTGTTGTTGGTGACGACAACGCAACAGAAGTACCGCAGCGCCCGCGTCGCCGACGAGCTAGCCGCATCGGCGCCCGGCGCGCGCCTGGTGTTCGTGCAGACGCACGCCGATTGCGGCGAGGACGTTCGCGACGACTGGCGGGCCTTGCTGCATGAAGATTACGCGACCGGCGAGATGTTCTTCGTCGATTCCACTGCGGCGCTCGACGATTCCCGGGCCGGCTTGCAGCCGCGCGGCGAGTTCGGGCGCCTGGTCGATTTGCTGACGCGGGAATTGGCGGGCGCCGCGGCCCATCGGATTCGCCGCGCGAACTTCCTCGACCTGGTCGATGAGACGCTACTGCATTGCCGAGAGCGGCTCGACGAAACGATGCCGGCCGTCAAAGAACTGGAGACCGCGATTCAGGAACAACGCGCGCGGCTGGCGGGCCGACTCGCGGATCAGATGCGGTCCGAGCTGCTGGCCAATCGCCGGCAATGGGAATCGCGCCTGCTCGGCGAAGTCACCTCGCGTTGGGGATTCAGTCCGTTCTCGGGCGTGTTGCGACTCGCGCAGGGTTTGGGCGGACTGGTCACGCGGGCGGCGCTGCTTCGCGCACGGACGCCCGCGCAGATGGCGCTGTGGGGCGCCTATGAAGGCTGGCGCTGGCAGCGCAAACGGAGCGATGCGAAATCGGCGGACGCCGGGGCGAACCGCGCCGTGGAATTTAGTTGGGACGACGGCGAGTTGCGCACGTCGGCGATTATCGTCGATGGCTATGCGGCCGAAGCCGCCATTGCGCGGCATGACACGCAGGGGCCGGAACTCGCGCGCCAAGCCAGCCGGGCGGGCTCGGCGTTTATCGCCAAAGCGGCTGGCGACGTGCAGCAACTGCTCGGCAAGCTCGCCGGACGCCACACGGGACGGCTCATCCGCTGGAGGTACGAGCTCCTGCTGCTCGTGTTCGTCACGCTGTTGTTGTACCGGTGGGGCAAGAACTTCTTTTATGACTCTTGGCTGGCCGCGGACCTGGGCTGGCGCACCGCGCCGGTCGATATGTATGGCAGCGAGTTCTTCCTCTCCGCCGGTTTCTGGCTGCTGCTCTGGTGCGCGCTGCTCGTCTGGATGTTCACCGGACGCCTGCGGCGCGGTTTGAATCGCGAGATCGATTCCCTGACCGAAGGTTGGCGCACGCCTAGCCTCGGCGAGGAGTTGTTCGCGCGCAGCGAGCATCAAGCCCGGGCTATTCGACAATTCCGCCAATCACTGGAACGCCTGGAGCAGGAAGTCGCCCATCTCAAACGGCGGCTGGAAATGCCCTCGGAGCGGATTGGCGCTCGGCGCGCGCCCGCGGCACGGAAAGCTGGCGAAGCTAAGTAAATCGCTGAAGAGCCGCGGCGGTTCACGCGCGACGCCGGGCCACTACTCTTTCCCAGGCCGACACCGGACAATAGTTGATATGCGACGAAAGGATCGTCGCGTTTGTCCGAACTCCGCGCCCCTCGGGAATCCCGCTTGGATCCTTTACTCGACAGCCTGACGGAAGCACAACGCGCCGCAGTGTGCCACCGCGATGGACCGCAATTGATCCTGGCCGGGCCGGGTAGCGGTAAGACGCGCGTGGTCACGCATCGCGTGGCGTATCTGCTGCGCTCGGGCGTGCCGGCGCGGCAAATCGTGGCGTTGACCTTTACGAACAAGGCCGCGGAGGAAATGTCGGCTCGCGTCGAGCGGCTTGCGCCGGGCGAGAAAGTCTGGCTCAGCACGTTTCACCGCTTCTGCTCGCGGCTATTGCGGCAGCATGGCGCGTATTTGGGGCTGCCTCCCAACTTCTCGATTTATGACGTCTCCGACGCGCGGTCGGTGATCCGCCTGGCGGTCAAGGATGTCGAATTGGAAGGCATCTACCAGCCGGACGCCGTGGCCGCGGCGATTAGCTGGGCCAAGAACCGCATGGTCGGTCCCGATAAATATCACGCCACCATGCACGCCTCGCTGGGACCGGCGGTGGAGCGCGTCTATCCACGTTACCAGGCGCGGCTCTTGGAATCGCAGGCCGTGGATTTCGACGATCTGTTATTTCACACGGCGGTGCTGCTGCACGACCACCCGGAGATCCGCGCCGAGTTGGACGCGCGGTATCGGTACGTGATGGTCGACGAGTACCAGGACACCAATCAAGTTCAGTATCAGATCGCGCGTCTGTTGTCGATCGACTACCCGAATCTATCGGTGACCGGCGATCCGGATCAATCGATCTACAGTTGGCGCGGCGCGAACGTCAAGAACATCCTCGACTTCGAGCAGGACTATCCGACCGCGCAGGTCGTCCGGCTGGAGCAGAACTATCGCAGCACGCAGCGCATCTTGCGCACCGCGTCCGGGTTCATCGCCAAGAACCGCCGGCGCAAGGAGAAGGCGCTCTTCACCGAAAACGACGAGGGCGCGCTCGTCCGCCTGATGCGCTACCCGACGCACGCGGCCGAAGCGACCGGCATCGTCGACCGCATCGCCGCGGAGATCGACGCCGGCCGACGGCAAGCGCGCGACTTCGCCATTTTTTATCGCGTGAACGCGCTGTCGCGGCCGTTCGAGCAGGCCATGAAAGCTCGACATGTTCCCTTTCAACTCGTGGGAGCGGTCGAGTTCTTCCAACGCAAGGAAATCAAAGACCTGCTGGCGTACCTGATGTTGATCAACAATCCGCGCGACGAAGTGGCGCTGCGCCGGGTGATCAACACCCCGCCGCGCGGGATCGGGCCCACGACGATTGATCGGCTGGAGGAATTCGCGCATCAAGAGCGGATGCCACTGATTGACGCGGCGCGGCAGAGCGGCCTCATCGCCTCGTTGCCGAAGCGCGCGCCGGTTGCCGTGGCCAAATTCATGGCCGTCTTCGACGAGCTATCCGCCATGTCCGCGGCGCCGGTCCGCGACATTCTGAGCGCCGTACTGGATCGCTCAGGCTATCGCGCTTCCTTGGCCGAATCGGAAGACCCCAACGATCAAGATCGGCTGGCGAACATCGAAGAGCTCTTGACCGCGGCGCGCGAGTTCGACGCCGAACATCCGGAAGGGAACGCGCTCGAGGCGTTCTTGGAAGAAACCTGCCTGGTGAACGACACCGACGACTGGGAATTCGGCGGCAACAAAGTGACGTTGATGACGTTGCACGCCGCCAAGGGATTGGAATTTCCCGTCGTCTTCGTGGCCGCGATCGAACAAGGCATTCTGCCGCACGAGCGTTCGATGGAAGATCCGGACCAGATCGAGGAAGAACGCCGGCTGCTGTTCGTCGGGATGACCCGGGCGCGCGAGGAATTGCAACTCAGTTGGTCGCGCTACCGGGAGTTCCGTGGCAGAGCGAACTATGTTTCGCCCAGTTCGTTCATCAACGATTTGCCGACGGAAGATTTGGATTTCATTTCCGGGCAGGTCGAAGGCATCGACCCGGTGACCTTCTCACCCACCGCGCCGCGCACACCGCCGCCGCGCCCCGCGTTTGTTCCGACCATCACCACGGCCGCGGCGCTCGCGGGTGAAACGCCGAGCACCGACTCCGACCGCGTCCCGCCGGAAAGCTTCACGACCGGCATGGTCGTCCGGCACCCGGAATACGGCATCGGCAAAGTCGTCTCCCTCAGCAACGGCGCGCGACGCTCGGCCACGGTGATCTTCCCCGGCGGCGCCGGCGAAAAAACGTTTATCCTTCAGCACGCGCCATTAAGTCCGGTGCGTGGGAAGACTTGAGGGAGTTTTTCAGTGTTCAGTTTTCAGTGAGGACTGCGAGTCCAAATACTGAAAACTGAACACTGAAAACGTCAAACTCCCTCACTTCCCTTTCCGCTGATGCCGCGCCGTGATTTCCAGGATGGCGATGATCGCCAGGACGCAGGCGATGAGGAGGACGACGATCACCGCTCCGGCCGCGTTGACCTGGTGCAACAGAAACGCGCCGAGTCCGCACGTGGCCGTGGTCAGATAGATGGTCAGCACCGCCTGGGGCTTCGTCATGCCCAGGTCCACGAGCCGATGCGAGAAGTGATTCTTGTCCCCTTCAAACGGACTCTTTCCGGCGCGCAGTCGGATCGCAATCACGGTCAGCGTGTCGTAAATCGGCACGGCCAGGACACAGAGCGGCGCGAGGATAGCGTGCGGTTTATCACGCACGGCGAAAGTGGCCATGATCGTTGCGGTGGCGATCGAGAAACCAATGAAATACGCCCCGGCGTCCCCCATGAAAATCCGCGCCGGCGACCGATTGTGCAGCAGGAAACCTAGCAGCGCCCCAATCAGCACCAGCAAGAAACCGGCAATGAACAACTGCGGCTGATTTGTGCGCGGGTCCGGCGCGACGAGCAGCACCGCGGCCAGAATGCTGGCGGCGATCGCGGCCACGCCGCCGGAGAGGCCGTCCATGTTGTCGAGGAAGTTGAACGAGTTGATTAAGCCGACGATCCACAGCACGCTCAACACAAAGGTGAACGCCGGCCAGTCGAGAAACAGCGTCAATCGCCAGCCATGCCACACAATGAACGTCGCAACCACCAACTCGACCAGAATACGGATCCGCCAATCCAACTGTTTGCGATCGTCCAGCAACCCCAGCGCCATCAGCACCGTGCCGGCGCCGAGCAATAGCCACAGCCGCCACGATTGCTGCGCCAGCCCGTTCAAATGCGGCGCGGCGAGTTCCCAGATCGCCGCGAACCCGCCGAACTCCAACAGTGCTTGCGGAGGGCCCCATTGCCGCGCCGCCCAGAGCGCGAGTTGGCCTACCGCGAACGTGCCGACGACGCCAAGCCAAATCGCCACGCCGCCGCCGAGCGGCACCGGCGACGTATGCACCTTGCGATGGCCCGGCTGATCGAGCCATCCCCAATCGGCCGCTTTGCGGCGCACGACGAGCGCGAACGCCCAGGAGATCAGCGCGCTCGGCAAGATAGCGCCCAACACCAACGCCAGCGCTTGCCAACGTGTCACGCGCGGTTTCCTTCGGCAAGTTGGCTAAAGGCCCACATCGCGGCCTGAACGAAGTCCTGCATTTTCTGCGCGTCTTTGACGCCGGGCGACGACTCCACGCCGCTCGCCGTATCGACGGCCGCCGGTCGCACGGTGCGAATCGCATCTGCGACATTGTCGGCAGTCAATCCGCCCGCCAGCACCAGCGGCGGCCCGGCCAACTCCGCATAACTCGCCACAACATTCCAGTCCGCCGTCGCGCCGGTGCCGCCATAAGCGCCGGGTCGATGGGCGTCGACGAGCACCATTTCCGGAGGGCAACCCAGCAAGCGAGCCTGTTCCAGAAACGCCCGTACCGGCGCGAGCCCGTCGTCGCCCAGACGAAACGCCTTAATCACGGGCAGCTCGCAAAAATGCGCCAAGAGCGCCGGCTGCTCATCGCCGTGCAACTGTACGGCATGCAAACCCAGCGCGACCGCCGCCTCTAACTGCGGCAGCTCCGGATCAACGAACACGCCGATGCATTGCACTCCCTCGGGCAATACGGCGGCGATTTCCCGCGCTCGGGAAGGTTCTACGCAGCGCGGACTTCCGGAGAAAAAGTTCACGCCGATCGCATCTGCGCCGGCCTGCACCGCTTCCAACGCGTCGGCCACGCTCGTCACGCCGCAGATTTTGATTCGGAAGCTCATGCTTTTAGTATAGCCGGCAACAGCATCCCTGTTGTGCGGGGCTCCCGACCCCGCACCTGTGCCAGACCGAAGGTCTCAATGGGCGAAAATACGTAACCGCATGCGGAAGTCGCGAAACCTGGAAACCTTCGGTCGGCCCGCGTGCGGGGTCGGGAGACCCGCGAACAACATGTGTGCATTCCTATCCCGGCGGCCAGCCGAGCGCCCGCCCGCCCAGTAGATGAAAATGCAGGTGATCGACCGATTGCCCGCCGTCGTGGCCGCAGTTGGTGACCAGGCGATACCCGTTGGTCAGGCCGAGTTCGCCGGCCAATTGCCGCGCGACGGAAAGCAGATGCCCGGCGAGATTAGCCTGCTCGTCCGTTACGTCATTCAGCGAGCGGAGCGGCGACTTGGGAATGATCAGCACGTGTACCGGCGCCTGCGGTGCAACATCGCGGAACGCCAAACACAACTCGTCCTCGAAGACGATATCGGCTTTGATCTCATGATCGATGATCCGCTGAAAGATCGTCTTACCGGACATGGTTTTCTCGCGTGATTCAGTCGCCGAAAGCTCAACACTAGCCCGTAGAGGCGGTGATTTTTTAGCCTCTGGCGGGGGAGCGTGTGGGGCGCTATAAGTTTGGCATGAAACACGACGATGCACAAACGGAT
>JAWXBP010000215.1 GCA_034440135.1 Planctomycetia bacterium | reverse complement strand
GCTGTTGCCGATCCACTGCCAGACGACGTGAATCGAGTAGCGCTCAGCAAGCTCCGTTTGTCGCGTTGAGCGCAGGTTGTGCCAGGGCTTCGGCCAGACCTCTAGCCCCGCCTTGCGGATGATCCGGCCGGGCACGTCCAGCCTTCATCGCGTGGCGGATTCAACGGCCTGCCGATGGCGGTCTTGTGCTCTGCCGTAACCACTGCCTGGCAAATGCGCTGGCGTTGGAAAGTCAACTCGCTTTGTGTACCATCGGCGGAACGCAACGGGCTCTGCCGGAAATTCTATGAGCCGCCCGTGCGCGTATCACACGCTCGTGGCGGGTGAGCACGCGCCAACCGGCAGAGCCTCAACAATGTTCTGCCGGGAGAGTATGGCGCGTGATCGCAGCAGGTTTACGGTAGGCTGTTTGTTCGCCGCAATCGGTGGCTTCTGCCGCGCGTTTCAGGAATGCGGCGCGACGGTCTTGTGGGCGAATGAAAAGGACCGCTTTGCGCGGGACACCTTCGTCAGAAACTTCCCCGACGTTCGCCACATCCATAAGCCGGTTGAAGACCTGTCGGTCATCGGCGACGCGTTGGAGACGGTTGACGCAATCACGGCCGGTTTTCCTTACCAACCTTTTTCTGTCGCCGGAGAGAAGCTGGGACTAAAGAATGAACGCGGGACGCTATTCTTGTGATGGGGAACTCCAAGGGGCGCTGTTTGGTATGAGGCGAGAGTATTACTCCGATGCGATCGCCGCCTTCTTCGAGAAATCGCCAAGGGAGATTCTTGGCGAGTTGGTGCAGAGTGGTGGCGTCGCCGGTGCATCAATAGAAACTACGCAGACCGACGCGTGGCTAGAACAAATCAGCATTCTAAAGAGCAGTCTGTCGGCATACCGCGACAGTGGGAAGCTCTACTTTGAGTATTCAATTCCACGGCTTGGCAAACGAATCGATGTCGTTGCCATCATCGGGCCAGCGATTTTTGTGCTCGAATTCAAGGTTGGCGAGAAGGAATTCACGTCCCACGCGATCGACCAGGTATGCGACTATGCCCTCGACCTCAAGAACTTCCACGAATCCAGTCATGACCGCCTGATCGCGCCGGTTTTGATTGCAACTAAGGCCAAAAACGTCGTTCCCTTCGTCGCCACGACTTTGCAACAGGATCAGCTGCTGCTTCCCATCAGGAGCACCGCCGAAACACTTTCGGACGTCATCCGAGATGTATTGCTCTTCTCCGACGGAGTGGCCATCAACCCTCGCGAGTGGGAGCAAGGGCGCTATTGCCCCACGCCCACCATCATCGAAGCCGCGATGGCTCTCTACAGTGGACATTCCGTCGCCGACATCTCGCGCAGTGATGCCAGTGCCATCAACCTCACCCAGACCTCCGAAGCAATTTCGCAGATCATCCATTCATCGAAGGAAAGCTCGCATAAATCGATCTGCTTTGTAACGGGCGTCCCAGGAGCCGGCAAAACACTGGTCGGGCTCAATATCGCCACACAGCATATCGACAAAAGAAACGACCTTTACAGCGTTTTCCTTTCCGGTAACGGCCCACTCGTTGCAATCTTGCGCGAAGCCCTGACACGCGACAAAGTACGCAGCGAAAAAGAACGCGGCCGCAAGATGAAAAAGGGCGTGGCGATGAGCGAAGTGAAGATGTTCATTCAGAACGTCCACCACTTCCGGGACGAATGCCTGATTGATGTGGCCCGGCCTCCGATTGAGCATGTGGCCTTGTTCGACGAGGCGCAGCGTGCATGGAACCTTGAGCAGACAACCAACTTCATGCTGCGCAAGAAAAAGCGTCCCCATTTCGACCAGTCCGAGCCCGAATTTCTAATCTCCTGTCTGGATCGCCATCAGGATTGGGCCGTCGTCGTTTGTTTGGTCGGTGGCGGTCAGGAGATCAATACGGGCGAAGCGGGCATCAGCGAATGGATCGATGCATTGATGCGATCTTTCCCTGACTGGCACATCTACGTGTCGTCGCGCTTGACCGAGAGTGAGTACGGCGCCGGAAGAGTCCTGAGCGTGATTGAGTCACGCCCAAATGTCGTCGTGCGCGACGAACTTCATCTTGCTGTTTCGATGCGGTCGTTCCGCGCTGAACACGTCTCGTTATTGGTCAAACAACTCCTAGACCTGGATGCGGACGCCCGCCAGACCCTATTGCAAATCACGGGGCGTTTCCCGGTCGTCATCACGCGCGATCTGCGGAAAGCAAAACGGTGGCTGAAGGAGCACGCGCGCGGCTCCGAACGCTACGGCATTGTCGTATCGTCCCAGGCACAGCGCCTCAAACCACACGCGATCGATGTCAAATCGCCGATGGATCCCATCCATTGGTTCCTCGACGGGAAGGACGATGTGCGGTCCTCTTACTACCTTGAGGATGTCGCCACTGAGTTTCACGTCCAACGTCTCGAAGTCGATTGGGCTTGCGTCGTCTGGGATGCCGATTTCCGACACAGCGACATCGGGTGGGAGCATTGGTCGTTTTGCGGCGATCGATGGAACCATATCAAAAAACTTGAACGACAAACCTATCTCAAGAACGCATACCGTGTCTTGCTCACGCGCGCCCGACAAGGGATGGTGATCGTCGTTCCCGAAGGCGACGCGGCGGACCGGACACGCGAACAAGCGTTCTATGATCCGACATTCGACTATCTGCGCTCAATCGGCTTTACGACTATTTGAAGATGCCGTCGACCGTTGTCTCGCTCGACAAGATTGGGCGCGACGCCTTGCGGATGGCAAACCCGACTTTGTGTTCTAATTAGTCCCGCGGCGTGTCGCCAGCATCCGGCAATCCATGGCAAACAACCCTCACTCGCGCAAGCGCTATGCCGCACTCGACGCATCGACCGTCGTCGGTGTGCCAATTCACATCAGGGCGATCGGCAGGTTTGGGCGGTCGAATTTCTATGATCCACTTTCCCGTTTGCGGATCGCCGTCGCGACAACTGCACCTCGGACAGCGGACACCCGCACCGATTTCGCCGGCCAGCCGTTCAATCTGTCGAAGGCGTTGGTTCAGGTTCGGCATGACTTGGCCTTGATTAGGGTGTCGATGTGGCTTTCGAGCGATTCCAGTCGTTCGAGCAAGTCCTCCGGCTGAGAGGGACCAAGCAGCCGTTGCAAAAGTTCCTTGATGCTCGCCATGTCCCCGGCTTTGGCGTTAGGGGCGTTTGGGGCGTTCGGGACAGTCACCGGTTTCTCGTTGCCCCATGAAAAATGGTGGCTGTCCTCGGTCGTTTGAAAAATAGTGGCTGTGCCAGGTCTTTCAGGTCGTTAGTGCCGGCGATCAGGATGTCTCTCCGGGCCTTTACCGCATCGAGGTCACGGTTGGCCCCGGCGGGAGCGTCAGGATTCTGAATGCCCCGGTGCCGCCTGCATTCCGCGAGAGCGTCCGCTACGGCGAGCAAAACCTCTATACGCGCGCGAAGGAACTGGTCGGCGACCGCGACCCGCGGTCCCATGAGTTTTCCATC
>JAWXBP010000214.1 GCA_034440135.1 Planctomycetia bacterium | reverse complement strand
ATCCGTTTGTGCATCGTCGTGTTTCATGCCAAACTTATAGCGCCCCACACGCTCCCCCGCCAGAGGCTAAAAAATCACCGCCTCTACGGGCTAGTGTTGGGGCGTCGAGCTAGTGTTTGCGGATCGGAGTACGTACTACGTCAATTGTTCCAGCGGCACCGCTTCGTCGATCAGCATGATCGGCAGGTCGTCGACGATCGGGTACATCAACTTCCCGTCCTGCCGCACCAGGCCGCCGTCGATCGGGCGCTCCACCACGCGGCCGACGCGATTGCGCAGCGTGCCGGCGACGATCTTCTTGTTTGCCGCTTGGATCACCGCCGGTTCGGCGGGCGTCAACGTCGTGCGGTCGTCGGGACAGACCAGCTGGCTCAGCAAATCGGGATCAATCACTCGGCGGCTCCTGGCTGGCACGGCCGGTCGCCATCAGAACAAAAGACGCCCGGCATGGCGTCATTCTATGCCCTGCGCCGTTGCGGTTGAACCGGCGGCGCAACGAAAAAAGACGCCTCTCCCAAGCGGACTTGGCAGAGACGTCTTTTTGCTGTCTGGCCGAATTAGGCTTCCACTTGGGCCGTGATCGACCGGGTGCGGGCGCGGCGCGGGACTTTCGCGACGCTCCATTCCTTGGTCAGCGACTCGAAGACTTCCGGCGATTCGTAGCGGACGATGTTTCTACCCTCTGGCATCGGACCAACCAGGCCGCGGTAGACGGGGGAGCCCCGCAGGCCTAAATCAGTGCTGCAATCATCGACTCCGATCTGGGTGTGCATCCGTTGCACCGCGTCATGTTTGACATAATCCTTAATTCGCAGTTTCCCATCGACACCGCGAGTCACGACGCGAATGACATCCTTGGGCATAGTCGCCGTTACCTCTCCTGTTATGGTGCTAAAGGTCGTTCAGCGTGGGCACTTCCAACTATCGGCCCGCGCGTCGTGCGAGGAACAACCACGGGCCTTCGCCCGCTATGACGCGGCATTGCGCCAGAATCGCTAGGTCGCGCGCTTCAGGCGCGTCCCGCGCGATTGCGCGCACGACTTGCCGACTCGGCCGATGATCCGGGCATTTCAGCCCACGTCGCGCTGTACTGCGCCGAGAGCGCAGATTGCACGGATAGGTGAACCTGAAACCGGCGAATCGAGTCTCCGGTAGGTGCGGATCGACGGCGTCCAACGTCAACGGTCCGTTCGGGTTGCGTGAGATTTCATCCGCGACACTGGGAACAGCCTGGGGGCAACTCTGTTCACCCCCTGTGGTGATGATTAGAATAAGGGGGTGGATTCTACGGATTCCTCCTGGACTGCGTCCGGCCAAGTCGGGCGTGGGAATGGTGGCGTTGTAAGTCCCTCCCGTAACGTTGGGGAAGATCTTGGGCACGCCGCGCGGCATCGCCCGGGGGCGCGCTGGGCTCGCCTCCCGGCGATGGCGTGACAGCATTTGCTCGGTGCCCGCGATTGGTCCGACCGGGAGGGAGTATGTCGTTTGCCGCTTCGAGTGACGCGTTGAGTGCGAGCGTGTTGGTTCTGAACCGCATGTACATGGCGGTTCATGTGATCAACGTGCGTCGGGCGTTTTCGTTGCTTTGCCGCGACCTGGCCGAGGTCATCCACCTCGAATCCGGCCAGTACGCCAACTACGACTTCGGGTCGTGGCGCGAAGTCAGCGAGTTGCGCGCCCACTTCAAGGAGCCGCACGAGGACTGGATCCGCGCCGTCAACTTCGAAATCCAAGTCCCGCGGGTGATCCGCCTCTTGGCCTACGACCGGTTGCCGAAGCAAACTGTCCGGTTCAACCGCCGCAACATCTTCGCGCGGGACAACAACCGCTGCCAATATTGCGGGAAGCGGTTCCCGACGAGCGAGCTGAGCCTCGACCACGTGATGCCGCGCAGCCGTGGCGGCGATACGACCTGGGAAAATATCGTGTGCAGTTGCGTGGCGTGCAATGTCCGCAAAGGCGGCCGCACGCCCACCGAAGCCCACATGCACCTGGTCCGCCAGCCGTACAAGCCGAAGCGCAGCCCACTGCTGAGTATTAAACTCGGCAACCCGAAGTACGAAAGCTGGAAGAGTTTTCTGGACAGCGCGTACTGGTCGGTGGATTTGAAGTAGCATGGATCGCTTTACGCGACTTGAAATCGAAACGCGAATAAGCCCAGGGAAGGCCCTCAAAGACTTGGTCATCATCCAAAGTCTACGAAGGCCTTCCCTGGGTGTTTTTTCGCGTGAGCGGCGTATCTACGAAACGCCCGTCAGCGCGGCGCGTTGAAAATCGCCAATAACTTCCGCCCGCGATGCAACCAATACAGTTCGCGCTCGCCCGGCGGGTTCGAGGTCAGCGGCTGCGGATACCCGAACGTTTCGCCGCCGTCGATCACGACGACGCCCGGTTGGCGATGTTCATCGTCGATGGCTTCGAAGACGAAATGTTCCTCGCCAAAGAAGTGCGCCAGTTTCACCAGTCGTGGTTGGTGAAAGCCTTCGGTGGAAAGCCGGCGCAGATAGCGGTCCGCCGTGGCGCGCTGACCGGCCGTGATTTCGGCGGCGTCCGTGTCGCGTAACTCCGCGTGCTCGGCTTGCCAGCCGCAGTAAATGGCGAAGATGTCGGCCGGCGGGTAATCCAGCAGGTCGATGCCCAAAGCATGCACCGCCGGTCCGGCCAAACCAACGCCGGAGAATCCGCCCTGCGGCAATGCGTATTCAAATCGAAAGAGATGGCACTCGACCTGCTCGTCGAAGCCGGGCCAATGCATTGTTTGCGAGTCAACCAGCTCCATCTGCTGCGGTGCAAGTCCAAATTGCGCCGGCTCAGCAAGCCAGGCCGCCAGGTCTCCTTCGCCCCGCGCCGCGCTGCTGCGCATCTCGGCCGGCGCTTTGTCGAGCGCACCGACCTCTTCCAAGTACGCGAGCGCTCTGGTCCGCACGGCTGGCTCGTGCGTCAGCGCGACGAGTTGCCGCACGCCGGATTTATCTCCCAGGCGCGCGATCGCGCATGCCGCCTCGGCGCGCAGTCGCCGATGTCGCAGTTCGAGCACCTGATTTAATTTGCCGATCACGCTCGCGTCGCCGATTAAGGCGAGCGCGTCGCACAAGGCGATCACCAACGAGAGCGATGAATCCAACACCTCGGTCGCGGCCTTCAATTCCGCGGCGCTAGTGAACGGCGTTTCTTCCAATCGCTTGAGCCGCTGCGCCATGGCGCCCAGTAACGTGGCAAGTTGCTGCACGCGCTCCGCAGCCGGATGGCGCTGGCAGCGTTTGGAGCGAAACAGAAAATTCGCCAAGTCCAGCACGCCGCTCGCCAACCGCGGATTGCTCAACGATTCCAGCAACGCCGGAAAGATCGCGCCTACGTCGTACGTGCGGCGCTGAAACAGCGGCGTCAGCGACGTATCCACTTGCTGAGCGCCGACCGGAAATAGCCCTGTCCAACACGCCAGCACCGCCGGATCGTCGCTCAGCACCAAGCTGCGCAACAACTGCGTCTGCGCCGTGGGCGCCGCGCGCAGTCGCTGCATCAACGCGGATACCTGATCCAAAAGCGCCGGGGTCCAAACCCGTGCCGGCGCCTCGGGTGCCGCATCCAGGCGCGACAGCAACGCGGTCAGCGGAGCATCCAAGGTCCCGTCGACGGCGTTGGTGTCCGAGACCAACGCCGAGAGCATTTCCTCCGCTTCCGCCGGCCACTGGAGCGTCAGCCCCCTGGCGCGTTCCCGCCAGGCGGCCTGCTCCTCCCGGGAGAGTGGCGGATATTCGCGGAGCGATTCCAGTAGTTGAATCAATTCGGCTTGCATGCCCGACCAAACTAACCCGAAGCGCCAGCGAGGGGGAGTAGCCGTCGCGAACACGCTCCGAATCGTGCTGAAAACGACGATTTTCCGGGAAAAAAGCCCAGGGAAGGCCCCCATAGTCGAAGTTATCACCCACGACTGGGGTGGCCTTCCCTGGGCTTGGACGGCCATTGGATGGACATTGAACGGCCGTTAAACCTGCCGCCACTTCTCCCTTCCGTCAAAAACCGTTTTTGAGGGCTTGATCGTTTGTTGGGCAGAGGCTTATACTCAGTCGCTTTCGACCAGCCAGCAACCCGTCCGGTCTAGCGATATGAAGATTCGCGCCAGCGTCAAAAGAGTCTGCGAAAACTGCAAAATCGTTCGCCGCCGCGGCGTGGTGTTCGTCGTGTGCCAAAATCCGCGTCACAAGCAGCGCCAGGGCTAGGAGTTCCAACGAGTCATGCCACGTTTGATGGGTGTCGACATTCCGAACGATCGCCCGGCGGTGATCAGCTTGCAGTACCTCTACGGCGTGGGGCCGAAGGTGGCGCGCGAGCTGTGCCACAAAGCCGGCGTGGATCCGCACGTCAAGGCCCGTGAATTGGGCGAAGATGAGCTGGCCCGTATGGCCGCCTTGTTGGACAAGGACTACGTGGTGGAAGGCCAGTTGCGCCGCCAAGTGGCCCAGAACATCTCGCGCCTGCGCGATATTAGCTGCTACCGTGGCATCCGCCACCGCCGCGGCCTGCCGGTCCGTGGCCAACGCACACGAACCAACGCTCGTACCCGCAAAGGCCCGAAGAAGACCGTGGCCGGCAAGAAGGGCGTCAAGGACTTGAAGTAAGCGGTCGCCGCTCTTCTGTAGCCGAGGTCGGTGACGTCGGCCGAGTCCAAATCAGATCAAGAATTCAAGTCAACCGATGCCGGCGGGGAGCCGAACGAACGTGTCGAAAGCCAAGCGTAGAAAAGTCCGCCGCAACGTCACGATGGGCGTCGCCCACATCAAAGCGACGTTCAACAACACCCAGGTTACGATCACCGACAACAAGGGTGACGTGCTTTGCTGGGCCAGCGCCGGCACCAGTAACTTCAAGGGAAGCCGGAAAAGCACCCCGTTCGCCGGGCAGTGCGCTGCTCAGCAATGTGCCGAGAAGGCCATGAAGTTCGGCGTCAAGGAACTGGAAGTCCGCGTCAAGGGGCCCGGGTCGGGTCGCGAAAGCGCGATCACGGCCCTGCAATCGGCCGGCCTGACCATCAAGACCATTGAAGACGTCACCCCGTTGCCTCACAACGGCTGCCGTCCGCCTAAGAAGCGCCGCGTCTAAGTCGCTGGCGAAGTCGATCCCACTCAACCGTTATCGAAGATTGAAGATTCATGGCTCGTCATACTGGACCTGTTTGCCGACTCTGTCGCCGCGAAGGGATGAAGCTGTTCCTCAAGGGAACCCGCTGCGATACCCCCAAGTGCGCCATCGAACGCCGCGACACCGCCCCGGGCATGCACAATTCCCGCCGGACGAAGTTGACTGACTATGGCGTCCACCTTCGCGAAAAGCAGAAGGTCAAGCACTATTACGGCATTCTGGAACGGCAGTTCCGCACTTATTTCAGGTTGGCCACGCGCTACCACGGCAATACCGGGGATGCGTTGATGAGCCTGCTGGAACGGCGGATGGACAACATTGTCCACCGCGCCGGCTTCGGCCTGAGCCGCGCCCAGGCGCGGCAATTGATTCGCCACGGCCATTTCACGGTCAACGGTCGCCGGGTCGACGTGCCCAGCTACCTGATGAAGCCGGGCGACGTGATCCGCGTCAAGAACCGCATCAAAAGCCTGTCGGCCGTCCAGACCTGTCTGGCGGAAAACAGCCGGGAAGTCCCCGACTTCCTCTCCCGCAACGAAGGCGTCGGGATTCCCGAAGCCGTCGTGCAGCGGCTGCCCGAGGCGGGCGACGTTTCGATTCCGGTGCAGACGCAGTTGATCGTCGAGTTGTGCTCCAAGTAACAAGCGTGAAGCAAGGGGAGTGGACTAATGCGCATTCGTTGGCGTGGATTTGAGCTTCCGAGTCTGGTTACTTGCGAACGGTCGTCGCTGACTTCGACGTACGGCAAATTCGTGGCCGAACCGTTCGAACGCGGCTTCGGCGTCACCGTGGGCAATAGCCTGCGCCGGATTCTGCTTTCCAGCTTGGAAGGCAGTGCCATTACGCAAATTAAAATCAACAACGCCCAGCACGAGTTCACCACGCTCGCGGGCGTCGTGGAAGACATGACCGACATCGTCTTGAATATCAAGGCGCTGATCGTCAAGAACCACAGCGATCAGACGAAAGTCGTCTCGATCGACAAGACCACCAAGGGCGTGATCACCGGCCATGATGTAATCTGCGACTCGACGGTCCAGATCATCAACAAGGATCACGTAATCGCCACGTTGACGGACGACGTGCCGTTCCGCGTGGAAATGGTCATCGAAAACGGCCGTGGGTACATCCCCGCCACCGAGCACATGGCCAAGGACCACGAAATCGGCATCATCCCGCTCGACGCCGTGTTCAGCCCGGTCGTCCGCGTGCGTTACGAGATCGAAGAAACCCGCGTCGGCCAGAAGACGAACTACGACAAACTCACGCTGGAAATCTGGACCAACGGTTCGATCGGCCCCGAGATGGCCCTGGTCGAAGCCGCCAAGATTCTTCGCAAGCATCTCAACCCGTTCGTCCAGTACAGCGAGTTGGGTGCGCAGGTCCACGCCGAAGGGCGCGGGCTGGGCGGCCTGATCGATTCCGCCACCGAGCAGAAGCTCAATATGAGCCTCGCGGAGTTGAATCTCTCGGTGCGGGCCAGCAATTGCCTGGAGTCGGAAAACATCCGTACCGTACGGGATCTGGTCACCAAGTCTGAGGATCAGCTCCTCGATGTCCGGAATTTCGGCGATACGACGCTCAACGAAGTCAAGGAAAAGCTCACCGATCTGGGGCTCCGCCTCGGGATGCGAGTGCCGACGACGGCCCGCGTGTAAGTCGATCAGCCAATCTCTGTTGTGGCACGGTCTCCCGACCGTGCCACGGCTTAGTAGGCGATAAAAAAGTGGAGACCTTCGGTCGGTGCGGTGACATGGTCGGGAGACCATGTCACAACCATCGAGGCCATGCCACATTTCGCATTGTTGAAATTGAGAACACCGCAGTCAGGAAGTCAGTTCCATGCGTCATCGTAAACGCGGCCGCCGATTGGGTCGCAGCTCCAGCCACCGTCGGGCGATGTTTCGCAACATGGCCAGTTCCTTGTTCCTTACGGAGCGGGACGCCGAAGGCGAAGCCAACGCGCCCAAGGTGAAGGGCCGCATTGTCACCACCGTCGAAAAGGCCAAGGAGATTCGCTCCCTGGTCGAGAAATGCATCACCGTCGCCCGGCATGCCTTGCCGGCCATGGAAAATGCCAAGCAGTTCGGCACCGACGCCGCGCGCAACACCGAAGCCTGGAAGTCGTGGCGCAAGAGCGCCAAGCACAACCAATGGGTGCAAGCCATGGCCCCGGTAGTGAATGCTCGCCGCCGCGCAATCCAAATGCTCGGCGACAAGCAGGCCGTGCGGATTCTGTTCGACGACGTGGCGCCACGCTTCGAAGGTCGCCCCGGCGGTTACACCCGCGTAGTGCGCCTCGCCACGCCGCGACTGGGTGATGCGGGCGAGCGGGCGATCCTGGAATTCGTCGGCGTCCGCGATCGCGTCACGCAAAAGTCGTCCAAGCCGAAGTTCGAGACGACGAACGCTTAGTCCGCAAAAATGCGCTGGTCCTCCCTAAGCCCAGGGAAGGCCCCCAAAGATTCTCAATGCAATCCAAGCCCGGGGAGGCCTTCCCTGGGCTTTTTTTGTAGAATCGTCGTGCCCATTCGTCACGCGCCATTGCACAAATCCGTTCACTCGGAGCCGCCATCGACGACAACCCGTATCGGTCTCCCGAGGCGCTCGCTCCGCAGTTCACGCAGTACTTCGTGAGTACCATCGCGTACGTGAAAGCCTTTGCAGTCTACTATCTGCTTTCGCTGGTAGTTGGATTTGGCGTCGGCTTGGTCATCGGCATGGTCACCGCACTTGTATTAGGCGGCGCAGGTTTGGATTTGACGCAGATCCAGATTATTACCGGCATCCTCGGGGTCCTCGCCGGCATTCCAGTGCATTTCTTCTGTTTCCGCTTCGCCATCGAGCGGTTCATCTTGAAAGAATTGAACTCACGCCTCGGATAGCGTTATGGATCGATATAGCCCGTCCGCCGGCTTCGACTTCACCGGCCACATCCGCCGACTTTGTCACGACATGGTCGCGCGGGTCGAAGAATTCTCGCATGTCGATATGCGACGCGTGGCGATTCGCTACTGCCAGACGCGTAAAGCGGTCTCGCACGGCATTCAAGCCTCGCTGACGCCGCTCCGCTTCGAGCAAGGCAGTCTGTTCATGACCCGCCGTCGCCGGCGTTGGACGATTCAACGGCTGCACGATCCGTCCGGCACGGAGATGCTCTACCTGCTGAGCTTCTACCTGCCGCGGTTCCAGCAATTGCCGTTCGAGGAAAAGCTCATCACCGTGTTCCACGAACTGTGGCACATCGGCCCGGCGTTTGACGGCGATATCCGTCGCTTGCCGGGCCGCTGCCACGTGCATTCCTCGAGCAAATGCGAATACGACGCCGAGATGAAACGCTTCGTCGACAAATGGCTGAGCCGGAATCCGCCCCCGTCGCTGCACGAATTCCTCCGCCACAACTTCCGCCAACTCGCCCAAGCCCACGGCGGCGTCTTCGGCACGCGGATCCGCACGCCAAAGCTGATTCCGTGCGACGAGCAAGCGGCGTAGAGCTGTAAGCAGCGCTCGTCCAGTCAAGCCCAGGGAAGGTCCTCGACGACGTGGACGATAAAAAAGTCTCCGAGGACCTTCCCTGGGCTTAGCGGCAACAACGCCATACCCAAAATCGCCGACTCGTCGCCGCTCTGTCGCCGCGTTATGCTAGCGGGACCGTGGCCCTCCTATCTCTTCGCCTCAAGCCCACAGCCACCCCATGCTTCCCGGCATCAAGCAATTCGATCTCACCGGCAAAGTGGCCATCGTCACCGGCGCATCGAAAGGACTCGGCCAGGCCATGGCCGCCGGGCTGGCTTCCGCCGGCGCGGATTTGCTGATCACCAGCCGGCATCTTGAGGAAGGCCAGGCCGCGGCCGAAGAGCTCGCCCGCGACTACGGTCATCGCGCCATCGCCGTCCGCGCGGATGCCGCGTCGCCGGAAGATAATCAAGACATGGTCGCTCGAGCGCTCGAGGAATACGGCAAGGTCGATATCTTGATTGCCAATGCGGGCATTAACATCCGCGGCCCAATCGATGAGCTGTCCTTAGCGCAATTCCAGCAAGTCATTTCGACCAACGTCGATGGCGTCTGGCTCGCTGCCCGAGCGGTAACGCCGCACATGAAGTCGCGCAAGTACGGCCGCATTATCTGCATCGCGAGCACCCTGGGCGTGGTGGGCCTGTCCGATCGCACGCCGTACGCCGCCAGCAAGGGCGCCGTGGTGCAACTCACGCGAACGCTCGGCTTGGAGTTGGCCCAGCATGGCATCACTTGCAACGCCATCTGCCCGGGCCCGTTCCTGACGCCGATGAACATTCCGATCGCCGACTTGGAGCAAACGAAAAAATCGATCGTCGGCGCCGTGGCCCTGGAACGCTGGGGGCAAATGCACGAAATCCAAGGCGCCGCCATCTTCCTGGCCAGCGACGCCTCCAGCTACACCACGGGCAGCCTGGTCATGGTCGACGGCGGCTGGACGGCGAGGTAGTGTTGGAAGTCCTAATTTCTAAAACTTAATGTCGAATCAAATTTGAATAACGAATCTCGAAGTGACGATCACTGCCATTCACAAAAACTAGCGCGAAATCTGATCGTTCAAACATTTGACATTCAAATTTGATTCGACATTCTGATTTAGAAATTAGAAATTCCTCCATCGGTTCACTAGCGCAAACAACCAACTTGCCTCATGCATATCGTCGTCACCGCCGTCGGTCCGGATCATCGCGGGTTGGCGGATCCGATTATTCATCACGTTACGGGTCAAGGCGCGAACATCGCCGAGATCCAGATGTACGACCATGACGAACGCGGGCTGTTCGCCATGTTGTTGCGCATCGAGCTGCCGGCGGCGCAGTTCCCCGCGCTACGCCCCGCGCTGGAAGAAATCGGTCGACTAAAACAACTCTCCGTGCGCGTCTGGAGCGCCGAGGAACGCGCCTCGCGGCCGCGCCTGGCGATCTGCGTCACGCAACGCACGGAGCCGCCGTTGGCGATCCTACGCGCGATTCGCGACGGGCGCATTCGCGCCGAAGCGGCGGTGATGATCGGCAATCGCCCCCATTGCCGCTCCTTGGCGGAACAGTTCAACGTCGATTGGCGGCAGATCGACGACGGCGATGGCGATCCAGATGACACGCGGCTGATGGATCTCTGCGACGAATACCAGGTCGATTACATCCTGCTCGCCCGCTACATGCGCATTCTGCCGGCGGAGAGTTGCTGGAAATATGCCGGCGGCCGGATCATCAATCTGCATCACGGCCTGCTGCCAAGCTTCCGCGGCATGCGGCCCTACCACGACGCGTACGCTAGTCGCATGCTCACCTACGGTGCGACCTGCCACTTCATCGTGCCGGAACTCGACGCTGGCAATCAGATCATCTACCAATCAACCTATTCCGTCCCGCCGGGCACGCCGCTCGCGGAAGTCATTCGCCTGGGCCAGGAAGACAACGAACCCCATTGCCTCGTGGAAGGCGTCCGCCGCGTCGTCGATCGCGAAGTGCAACTGCACTTCCATCGCGTGGTGGCCGTCAAGAAATAAACGCGCGGCTGACGGTTACGTCGCCACGCGCACGTCCCAAGTCGCGGCCAGCAGCATCACGGCCAGAGACGTGCCGCACGCCAGCACGTAGCCGGGCCCGATAATGAACGCCCCGGGCGTGATCATGCCCAAGACGGTAAACCAGGCCATGAAAAGGCGTTGAAAAAACGTCTGTCCGCGCGAGCCGGCTGAAAAACGGGCGCCAGCGGCGCTCAACAAGCCGACCACCTGCGCAGCGGCCAAGAGGCCGATCGCCATGAGAGGGTCCATGCGTCATGCATCTCCTGCGGGGGAGCATCCAGCAGCCGCACGCGATGGGTCAGATCGCCGTCGGCCGAGAACACGCATCCATGCGAGTTCGGATACCCAATGTGATAGCGAATCCGATGCCATGGAACAATCCGAGTTCGCGCCGTGCGTATCGCCAACGCCGTTAACCAGCGTGTCCGCAACAGCTTCGGCCATGAGAATAATTTCTCCGGCCCATAACCTTGCCGATTCAGTTTTGAAAAAACTTCCGCGATCTTCGGTAAAATCACGCAAGTCTTACGCGCCACCGGTCGACGCGCGCGGGCCTGCGCGCAACAATCCCCAGGATGTCCAACCCCGCTCAAAAAACCGAACGCGTCCTCTGGATCATCATGGCCGCCGTGTTGGTCTGGGGAACTTTCCACGCCGTCGGCGCCTACCTCTTTAACCACAACTGGCAACGCCCCGCCATGGTCCTCGGCTGCGTAGCAACCTTCCTAGCCTGGTGGGCCTGGCTCCTAAGAACCAAAAACCGTAGATCAGGCGCCCCCAACGAAGTCCCATAACGCAACACGAACGTCATCCCGCCGCCACATCCCAACTCGCGCCAACTAATTGCCTGACGGAACCCACCACGTCCCGGCTCCCCAACTCATCACTCATCACTCCGCAATCATCACTTCCCCCAAATCTCCGCCTAGCCGTATCTCCCCTCACGGCCTATGTTTATAGTGTAAACGCCGCCTGAGAACGCGCACGGAACCAGGCGTCACGGACGAGCCGCGAGGAGGGGAGCACGCGATGTCGCGAGGGAACACGATTCCGTTTCAACGCCGGTTGGCGCCGGTCGATTTCAGTGAACGCGGGGTGGAAAACCTTTCCATCGGCGAATACCTGATCCAACGCCTGATGGATTACGGAATCCAGGACATCTTCGGCATCCCCGGAGACTACATCCTCAGCTTCTACTCCATGCTGGAGCAGAGTCCCATCCGCGTGATCGGCTGCTGCAGCGAGGACAACGCCGGGTTCGCCGCCGACGCCTACGCCCGCATCACCGGCATGGGCGCCGTCTGCGTCACTTACTGCGTGGGCGGTTTCAAGCTCACCAATCCCATCGCCGGCGCCTACGCCGAAAAATCGCCCGTGGTGATGATCACCGGCTCCCCTGGCGTCCGCGAGCGGTTCAACAACCCGCTGCTGCACCACCGCGTCCGCGATTTCCGCACGCAGCTCGAAGTCTTCGAGAAAATCTGCGTCGCCGGCACCGAGTTGAACGACCCGCTGGTCGCCTTCCGCGAAATTGACCGCTGCCTGGAAGCCGCCGCGCGCTACAAGCGCCCGGTCTACATCGAAATCCCGCGCGACATGGTCAAGGTCGTCCCCGGCGCGCCGTACGAACCATCGATCAGCCCGCCGCAAAGCGATCACGACGCGCTGGCCGAAGCGGTCCAGGAAGCCGGCGATCTGGTCCGCCGCGCGCGCCGGCCGATCATCATCGCCGGCGTCGAAGTCCACCGTTACGGCCTGCAAGACGCGCTCTTGCAACTGGCCGAAGGCTCCGGCATCCCCATCGCCAGCACGATGCTCGGTAAAAGCGTCGTCGCCGAAACGCATCCGCTCTATGCCGGTCTGTACGAAGGGGGCATGGGTCGCGAGGAAGTGACGAAGTTCGTCGAGGACAGCGATCTCATCGTCCTCCTCGGCACGTTCATGACCGATATCGACCTCGGCATTTACACCGCCAATCTCGATCCCAGAAAGTGCATCTTCGCCACCAGCGAGCAGTTGCAAATCCGCCATCACCACTATCACGGCGTGCTGCTGGAAGATTTCATCCACGGCCTCGCCGAGCAGCGGCTCGATCCGCCGCCCAGAAAAGTCCCGCCGTTGCCGCCCGGCTGGGGCGATGATTTTCGCTTGAAACCGGAGGCCCCGATCACGATCACCCGCCTGATGGCGCGGCTCAACCTGGAACTCGACGAGAACACGATCGTGATCGCCGACGTCGGCGACGCCCTGTTCGCGGCCAGCGAACTGGTCACGCACGGCCGCACCGAGTTCATCTCGCCCGCCTACTACACGTCGATGGGCTTCGCCGTCCCCGCGGCCTTAGGCGCCGGCGTCGCGCGGCCGCACCTGCGCACGGTCGCCATCGTCGGCGACGGCGCGTTCCAGATGAACGGCCAGGAACTCTCCTCGATCGTCCGGCTCGGGTTCAACACGATCGTGATCATCCTCGACAACAAAGGCTACGGCACCGAACGCTTCCTCCACCCCGGCGACTTCAACGACATCCACCCCTGGGCCTACCACAAGCTCCCGGAAATCTACGGCGGCGGCACCGGCTACGAAGTCCGGACCGAACTAGAATTCGACCAGGCCTTACGCGCCGCCTGGGAAGACACGAGCGCCATGAGCATCATCCAGGTGCATATTGCGCTGGATGACGTAAGCAAGGCGCTGCGGCGGTTGGCTGAGAAGCTGAGTAAGCGGGTCTGAGGACTAGCGGCAATAGTCCGTTAACCTACAATGAACCTGCATTATTGCCGTCATCTACACTCCTACTTTTCTCAGGTGCCCCGTGTCGTTGTCCCATACGAAACCAATGCTTGAGGGCGCGGTCGAGATTGAGAGTTACTTGCCAGCGTCTGTTGCGAACATTGATGACCCGCAAACAGATCTCCCGAGGATCGCGAAGAATCAGGCCTTGATGACGGAGATCGAGCGGGCGATTCCGCTAGTTCCCACGTGGCATAAGCTGTTTCGGCGAGATTCTCGCGATCTGCTTGCGGAATTGAATTCCGTTCATCTGGTTCTTACATCGCCACCTTATTGGACTCTGAAGGAATACAATAAGTCAAAGGGCCAACTTGGTGATATCGCCAGCTACGAAGCATTCCTAGACGAACTCGACAACGTTTGGAGAAAGTGTTTTGACGCCTTGGTTCCAGGCGGGCGACTTATTTGCGTTGTCGGCGACGTTTGCCTTTCGCGTCGGCAGAATGGCGGACGCCACACCGTCGTGCCTTTGCATGCTTCCATTCAAGAGCGCTGCCGTGCCATCGGATTTGACAACCTTGCCCCGATTATTTGGTACAAGATTGCCAACGCGCAGCTCGAGGCCGACGGCAATGGCTCCAGTTTTCTTGGCAAGCCGTACGAACCGAATTCTGTCATTAAAAATGACATCGAGTTCATCTTGATGCAGCGAAAGCCAGGCGGTTATCGCACCCCGCGGCTCGCCGCGCGAATTCTGAGTCTTATTTCAGAGCCGAATCATCGCACGTGGTTTCAGCAGATCTGGCAAGGCGTTACGGGGGCCTCGACGCGCAATCATCCGGCGCCATATCCCATGGAGTTGGCGTCGCGCCTCATTCGCATGTTTTCCTTTGTCGGAGATACGGTATTCGATCCGTTCATGGGAACGGGAACGACATCGCTTGCAGCAGCGCTGTGTGGTCGCAATAGCATCGGTTGCGAAGTGGATCCAGAGTACTTCGCATATGCTCATAAAAGAGTCTCATCTAAAACGTCGGGGTTGTTCAGCACGACAACCGTCGATGCGGTCCAATAGAATCTGCGAATGGATCAGCTCCTCGTCAACTTGGAACGGCGCCTCCGGCGAGCGATCAAACAATTCTGGTCGACACGCGGCTTGCAGGCCAATCGTCAGGGCGGCGATGTCGGCGACAAGGATCGGGGCGACCGAAGCGCTGTGACCGGCGGAAGGCATCTTGATGGATTTGGAGAACTCATCGCTGCGCTGCTTGAGGAGGCGGGGCTTCAACGCGCGACGATCTATTGGAGGAAGAAAACCGAACTGCCAGGTTGGTATCGGGCGGAGAAAAGTTGGGACCTGCTGGTGGTCGCCGACAAGCGATTGGTCGCCATTGTGGAGTTCAAATCTCATGTAGGATCGTTTGGGAACAACTTCAACAACCGCGTCGAAGAATCGCTGGGAAATGCTGTCGACCTTTGGGCTGCTTATGAAGAAGGTGCTTTTCGCCCATCTGATCGACCCTGGTTGGGCTACTTCATGTTGCTTGAAGACGCGCCGAAGTCCACCGCCGCCGTGCGTGTGAGGGAGAGGCATTTTGACGTATTTCCAGAATTCAAGAATTCGTCTTACGCCGAGCGATACATGCTGTTGCTGACAAAGCTCGTGCGGTCGCGACTCTATGATTCAGCGTGTTTGATCTTGTCGCCCGAAGTGCTGCCAAGACCGGCAACTATCGAGAAATAAGTGACGAGCTAACGTTCCAGAACTTCACAGCATCGCTACTCGCGCGCGTGATTGCCGTTGCCAGAACGCAACCTCCTTTGCCACGCGCCGAACCAAAAATTGAAGCCGGCAATGAGCCACCTGTGGATGAAAGCTAGCGGCGTGAGCCCAGCACCGCCATCAATTTAAAAACACTTCGCGCCGCGCCCCCACGCCAACCAATACCCCAAACCCGCGCCGGCTAATAGCCCGACAAGATCGACGTCGATTCCCGTCAGGCACGGCTTTGGCATCCTCTTGGGACGTGGTGGCGATGCTTCGCTTCGCTGGGCTGGGCCATTCACTTCGTCGGCGGTGCCTGACCTACCGTTTTTGGACGTCAAATACATGGTCGGCGAAGCGCCAATGTATCCTCGGCCATTGCCGCGAGTTACAATGCTTCTATGACACCCATCATCCGCGACGTCAGTGACCTGGGGGACGACGAACGTCGGGCGTTTGAGCTCGTTCTCGGTCAGCCGTTGCGCGACGACCAGCAGATCGTTCTGGGCGTGCGGCCATCGAGCAGATCGGCCGAGGTCGAGCCGGCGGAACAGCGAAGCGATTCCATCCCTGATTGGTGGCAAGTCTACGCAGGACTGAGCGACGCCGAAATCGACCAACTCGACGCCCCCATTCGTCAACGCGCAGATTTTACGCGGGCCTTTGGCGAATAGTGGAACCCGCGCTGCTTGATACCGACATGCTGTCGGAGCTTTGGAAGCTTCGCGATCCGATCGTGCAGCAAAGCGCGTTACTCTATCAATCCGAGCACGGCGCGTTCGCTTTCTCGGCCATGACGCGTTAT